>SFPH01000210.1 GCA_004552115.1 Bacteroidales bacterium | reverse complement strand
GAAATATGCGCAAGCCTTTGATATCCTTTCATTTACATATGCATCCCTGTCCTCCCTGCTGCGGCTCTGGTCTGCGAATATTGCCCTGATCTGGCTCTGTAAACGGGTTCCGATCGAGGCGATTGCCTCCACACCGCTGAAATCCTCGTCCTGACCGGAGACGAGTCCGGTGATTCTTGCGGCTATCTTCGGATATACAGAGCCGAGGCTGCCTTTCCAGAGTTTCTCCAGTTTCAATGACAGCGAGGCGATCCGGCCTAGGCTGAATGAGGAGCATATCTTATCCTCAAGATAGGATTCACGGTAATTATCCAGACGGGTAATCGGCGTGGTCAGCACAATGCCTTCCAGACTCCTGCAGCGGGACAGGGCCACATAGACCTGGCCGAAGCTGAATGCCCTTCCGGCGTCGATGATGACCCGGTCGAATGTCAGGCCCTGGCTCTTGTGTATGGTGATGGCCCAGGCTGCCCGGAGCGGGTACTGGGTGAATGAGCCGTCGTTCACGGCCCGGATTTCCTGCGTCTCCTTGTCGATCTCGTATCTGATATTGTCCCATTTCTCCTGATTGACAATGATTTCATTGCCATTCTCGTCCGTGACAATGATTTCCGGGTCGAGCTCGGTGACTGTGCCGATCTTGCCGTTGAAATACATCGAGCTGCCCGAGGTGTCATTGCGGGTGAACATGACCTGCGCGCCTTTCTTCAGGCGGAGTCCGGTCTCGGCCGGGTAGGCGCTCTCCGGGTAGTTGCCTTCGATTTTCGCCTTGAAAATCATTGACTTGCCCTTCAGCGCATCCATTTTCTCACGGTTGATGGTGTCGGCCTGCTGATTGTGCGTGGTGAGCCTTATCCAGTATTCTCCGGAAGGCGGCTCGAAATCCGGGTCCAGCCGTCGGTTCAGCCTCTCCAGGGTCTGGTCTGATGGACTTCCGGTCCGGATGTCGTTCAGCATCGAGGTGAACACGGCGTCGCTCTGGCGATGGATTTTATTGAGCTCGATGACAATGTGCCCGAGGCTGCGGAATGCCCTGGAATTGAAGAAGAAAGGGGAGGGATATACCTGGTCCATGAAGGGTTTCTCGCTCTCGGTCACCACCGGCGGGAGCTGCTGGACGTCGCCTATCATCAGGAGCTGGACTCCGCCGAATGGCTTGTCGTTTCTTCTGTAGCGCTTCAATGTCGCATCTATCGCGTCCAGGATGTCGGCCCTGACCATCGAGATTTCGTCAATGATGAGGAGCTCCAGTGTGCGGAGTATTTTCACCCGGTCCTTTCGCATGGAACGGTTTTTCTCCGGCATCTGGTATTCTGTTACAAGTTCCTTTACATCAGGAAGATAGGGGCAGAGGGGGAGCTGGAAGAAGGAGTGTATGGTGACGCCTCCGGCATTGACGGCGGCCACTCCCGTCGGGGCTACCACTGCGAGTCTTTTCCCGCAGGTCTCCACGATGTGCTTCAGGAAGGTGGTCTTGCCGGTTCCTGCCTTGCCTGTCAGGAACACGGAAATCCCGGTCTCCTGTATGTACCTCTCAGCCAGCAGGAAGCGGCTGTCTTTCTCGATTCTCCCTCTCATATCTGTCAATTTTGTCTTGTCTCCGGGCGGCTCTTTCGCGCAGCTTCCCATCTGATGTGCATTTCGCACAGCTTCCCGGATTCAGTTTTAGCCCGACACCTAAAATTAATGATTGTTTGCGGCAATATCAAATTTTTTCCTGAAATTTTTCTTTCTCCCCGTGATAATGATTAAATTTGCCCGGGCCCTCTGCGGCCATTTTTCAGAATTTTCAGAATAACCACTTTTTTATGTCAATTCTCGATAACAGAAAAGCTCTCAGCGATGCCGTGTGGCAGGTCGCCGAGACTGCCGGCTATCTCTGGTCCAAGGGCTGGGCCGAGAGGAACGGCGGAAATATCACTGTCAATGTCACCGAATATGTGGATGACGGCATGCGTGCAATGCCGGCCATTTCCGAGGCCCGCGAAATAGGTTTCGTGCTTCCTGCCCTGAAAGGCTGCTGGTTCTACTGCAAGGGTACCCAGAAGAGGATGAGGGATCTCGCCCGTGACCCGATGGCCAACGGCTCCATCATTCGCATAACTGATGATTGTGCTCATTATGAGATAGTTGCGGACTCATTGGTGAACCCTACTTCCGAGCTGCCTTCGCATCTTAGCGTGCACAATTACCTTCTGGCGAAGGGCTCTCCATACCGTGCCTCGCTCCATACTCATCCGATTGAACTGGTAGCGATGACCCATACCGCCCGCTTCCTTGAGAAGGATGTCGCCACCAATCTGCTCTGGTCGATGATTCCGGAGACCAAGGCCTTCTGTCCGAGGGGATTGGGAATGGTTCCTTATATGCTGGCGGGCAGCAAGGAGCTGGCCAAGGCCACGATTGAGGCGATCGATGACGATTATGATGTGGTGATGTGGGAGAAGCACGGAATCTTCGCCGTGGATGTGGACATCATGGCCGCATTCGACCAGGTGGATGTGCTGAACAAGGCAGCCCAGATCTATATCAGCGCGAAGAATATGGGCTTCGAGCCGGATGGCATGTCGGCCGCCCAGATGCAGGAGATAACGGATGTCTTCGGCCTGCCGAAGTGATTTCATTGCCATATACGAAAAAGGAGGATGACTTTTCAGCCATCCTCCATTATTGTTTTCCGATGAGGCTTATGCCATAGCCTGAGCTACTGCAACAGCGACTGCTACGGTAGCACCTACCATAGGGTTGTTGCCCATTCCGAGGAAGCCCATCATCTCGACGTGTGCAGGAACTGAAGATGAACCTGCGAACTGGGCGTCGGAGTGCATACGTCCGAGGGTATCGGTCATACCGTAGGATGCTGGACCTGCGGCCATGTTGTCCGGGTGAAGTGTACGGCCTGTACCGCCACCTGAAGCCACTGAGAAGTAAGGCTTGCCTGCGAGCACGCGCTCCTTCTTGTATGTACCTGCTACAGGGTGCTGGAAACGGGTAGGGTTGGTGGAGTTTCCGGTGATGGAAACGTCAACGCCCTCT
>SFPH01000209.1 GCA_004552115.1 Bacteroidales bacterium | reverse complement strand
TAGAGGGCATTTTCCGAGAGGAATGCCAATGAATCCGCCTCTATTGTCTCACAGGCTTCCTGCAATGTGCGGTGCGCGCAGAGCAGTTCGTCGTAAGTGGAAATGTCCACGCCGTAGAAGCAAGGGGACTTGATCATCGGGCTGGCAATCCTGACGTGGACCTCTGTCGCCCCAGCCTCCCTGAGCATCCGGACAATCCTTCTGGAAGTGGTTCCCCGGACTATGGAATCGTCAATGAGGACCACTCTCTTGCCTTCCACTATGCTGCGTACCGGGGATAGCTTCATCTTGACGCCCTTGTCCCTCATTTCCTGGGAAGGCTGGATGAAGGTCCTGCCGATGTATTTGTTCTTGATGAGGCCCATCTCATACGGCAGGCCGCTGGCCTCGGAATATCCCATTGCCGCACTGAGGCTGGAGTCCGGAACGCCGATCACGATGTCCGCATCCGCAGGTGATTCCTTGAAGAGGAGTTTTCCCGACTCCTTCCTGAAGGTGTGCACATTTACATTTTCAATGTCGCTGTCCGGCCTTGCGAAATATATGTACTCCATCGCGCACATTGCGTGTCTCTGATACTCGGAGTATTTTCTGGACCTGATTCCGTGGTGGTCTATGGTGACAATCTCGCCCGGTTCCACGTCCCTGATGTACTCTGCCCCGATGACGCTGAACGCACAGGTCTCGCTGCTTATCACGTATCCGTCGCCGAGCCGGCCGAGCGAGAGCGGCCTCAGTCCATATTTGTCACGGCAGGCGTAGATGCGGTTCTGGGTCATTATCAGGAATGCGAATGCGCCTTCTATCATATTGAGGGCCTCCATTATCGGGAAAATCCGCGGGGTCTTGCGCTCGAGCGGGTCCTTCTTGATGAGGTGGGCGAGGATCTCGCTGTCGGAGGTGGACTGGAAGAGGCTGCCCCTGTCCTCGAGATATTTGCGGAGCTGGACGGAGTTGACCAGGTTGCCGTTGTGGGCCAATGCGAAGTCTCCGGAATTGTGCCTGAAGAGGAAAGGCTGGACGTTCTCGATTCCGCCGCCACCGGTGGTGGAGTAGCGGACGTGGCCCATTGCCATGCTGCCTTTCAGACTGGAGAGATTGTCATTGTTGAACACCTCGGTGACGAGGCCCTGGCCCTTGACTCTCCTGAGCTGGCCTTCATCATTGACAGAGACTATTCCGCAGCCTTCCTGCCCCCTGTGCTGAAGGGAGTGAAGGCCGTAGTAGGTGATTTCGGCGGCATTCTTCACGCCATAGACGCCGAAGACGCCGCATTCTTCGTGAATGCCCCTGAACGGAGCCTGATTATTGTCATTCATCGCAATCACTGTTATCTGTCACCGATGCAAGTCTCTCATATACAGTCTTATACGCGAGGCCAACCTTGCCTGCGTCATGGCGGAACCTATCCTTGTCCAGCTTCATCCCGGTCTCAATGTCCCAGAATCTGGCACTGTCCGGGGTAATGTCGTCGGCGAGCACAAGGCTTCCGTCCGGGAGCCGGCCGAACTCAATCTTGAAGTCCACCAGCGTTATGCCAATGCCCTTGAACAGCGGGTAGAGGATATCATTGACCCTCTTCGTGATGCTGTATATCTCATCCAGTTCCGCACGGGTGGCGAGGCCGAGGGCAATGGCGTGGTAGTCATTGATTATCGGGTCGCCGAGTTCGTCGGACTTGTAGCAGATGTCGAAGATGGTCTCGTTCGGCACCATTCCCTCCTCGATTCCGAGTCGCTGGGCCATCGACCCGGCAATGACATTGCGCACAATGACTTCCATCGGAATCACGTCCACCTTGCGGCAGAGCTGCTCCCTGTCCGAAATCTGCCTGATGAAGTGCACCGGAACCCCACCTTTGATGAGATGGCGGAATATCATGCAGGAGATGTTGTTGCAATAAAGGCCCTTGTCCCTGATGACGGCTTTCTTGATCTTGTAGTAGGCGGTGATGTCGTCGGTGAAGCTGATGATCACCTTGTCCGGCTCATCCGTTTCGTAAATCTTGATCGAAACGCCGTCGTGGATAATGTTTGTCCTGTTCATTTGTCTTGTTCGTTATCGCTCAGCTTATTCTCCTCTGAAGTATCTCACGGCATTGTCAAAGAGCGGCTGTTCCTTCTCGGAGACAATGTTCTTGAAGAGGTTGTTCTCGTAGCGCTCCGTGTGGCCCATCTTTCCGAGGATTCGTCCGTCACGGCTGATGATGCCCTCGATGGCGTAGTAGGATCCGTTCGGGTTGTAAGGGGACTCCATCGTGACAGCATTGTCAATAGGGTCGGCATACTGGAACGCTACCTGGCCATTCTCGAAGAGTTCCTTCGCAAGTTCCTCATTTACAACGAACTTGCCTTCTCCGTGGCTGACTGCGATGGAGAATGTGTCTCCGATTTTCAGGCCGGAGAGCCAAGGCGAGTTGACTGTCGCGAGGCGGGTGCAGGCAATCTGGGAGATATGGCGGTTGATGTCGTTGCGGAACAATGTCGGAGAGTCCTTGGTGACGCAGCCGAGATGTCCGTAAGGAAGAAGGCCGGACTTGACGAGGGCCTGAAATCCGTTGCAGATTCCGAGAATGAGGCCACCTCTGGCAATGAGGCCTTCGATCGCCTCTGCTATATCCTTGTTGTTCAATACATTGGCAATGAACTTGCCGCTTCCGTCCGGTTCGTCACCGGCAGAGAATCCGCCGCAGAATGCCAGGATGTGGCATTTTTCAATATTG
>SFPH01000014.1 GCA_004552115.1 Bacteroidales bacterium | reverse complement strand
ACAATAACTTCCGGAACGGTGCTCATTCCGACTGCGTCAGCTCCGATTGTGCGGAAGAAATGCCATTCTGCAGGGGTCTCGTATGAAGGCCCTGTTCCAGCGATATAAACACCTTCACGAAGCTCAAGTTTCATTTGAGATGCTATTTCTTTCGCTTTAGCAATCAATGATTTATCGTAAGGATGTGTCATATCGGGGAACCTAGGACCGAAGTCATCGAGATTAGGTCCGATGAGAGGGTTCGGGAGAAGGTTGATATGGTCCCTGATAATCATCAGGTCGCCTACATTGAAATCGAAATTGATGCCGCCGGCAGCATTGGAAACGAAGAGATTCCTTATCCCTATGACCTTCATTACCCTGATCGGCAGTGTGACAAGCTCCATAGGATAACCCTCGTAATAATGAATCCTGCCCTGCATTGCAATGACAGTCTTTCCGCCTAGTTCTCCTACTATGAAATTGCCCTTGTGCCCTATAGCCGTGGAAACCGGGAATCCCGGAATCGTCCTGTAAGGAATCACGATAGGATCTGCAATCTTCTCGGCCAGCTTGCCAAGACCGCTTCCGAGGACAATGCCCACCACAGGCTGCCTGCCCTGCAACTGACTCCGCAGATATTCAGCGGCGTTCTGTATTCTTTCTGCTCTATGGTCCATATCTTTAATTAGTTACATGATTTTACCTAATTCTTTCCTTGCATCGGTGAGAATGCGTTCCTCGCCTTCGACCTTCCTGTTCCTCATCACGAAACGTCCCATTGAAATCAGCGAGTCAATGCAGTCGCTGTGGGCGGAATAAATGAAATTCGAGAGGAAACTGCCCGGGGAAAGGAAGAAGGAACTGTCGGTATTGACAATGCAGATATCGGCCTGCATCCCAACTTCCAGGCGGCCGGTATCGAGGCCGAGGGCGTCAGCGCCGTTTCGGGTGGCAAGGCTGATCAATTCACACAGCGGCAATGCCTTGGGATTCTCCCTCCAGGCCTTCTGGAACAATGCCGTAGTCTTCATGGCCTCGAGCATATCCAGATTGTTGGATGATGCGCATCCGTCCGTTCCGATGCAGACATTGGCTCCGGCGTCACGCAACTCATTGTATCTGAAGCGGTAACCGGAAGCCAGCTTGGTGTTTGAATTGATATTGTGCACGCAGTTCACCCTGCGATCTCCGAGAATGCGGACATCCTCATCACTCAGCCAAAGTGTATGGGCAGCAATGACATCCGGGCCCAGAATGCCGAGCCTGTCCAGATATTCTACCGGGGACAGGCCTCCGTGCGCCTCTGCACAGTCCCTTACCTCTTTCTCTGTCTCGCTCAGGTGGATGTGGAGCTTCAGGCCGTGCTTCCTGGCAAAGTCCGCGCTCCAGAGCATCATTTCCTCACTTACGGAGTATATCGCATGGAATGCCATCGAGAATATTCCGCCATCTTTCCATCCGAGGCTTTCCTCGTATGTCCTGACGCATTCATCTTTCTGGAACTCGGCCTCTTCCTTATTGTTATGGTCAAGCACGACGTATGAAATGACCGGCCTGAGACCCATCTCCACTGCAGCCTTTCTGGCCATCATCGGATACCAGTACTGGTCATTGAACGTCACGGTGCCGGTCCTGATCATCTCCAGGCAGGCCACCTTCGTGGCGTGATATACGAAATCCCCGTCAATGTGGGACTCGACCTTCCAGATTCTGTCAATCCAATCTTTCAACTGCACATCCTCCTCGATGCCCCTCATGAGGGACATTCCCGCGTGGGTGTGCATATTGACAAAGGCAGGCATAGCCGTCTTTCCCCGGCAATCCACCACTTCGACTCCCGAAGCCGGGACCGGTCCGGATAAATCGCAGGCGGAAGGGACAATTCCGGCAATTCTGCTTTCCTCAATCCGGATGTCGGATAGAATTCCGCCGCAAAATATATTCTTCAATATAATGCTCATCTTTCGGCAATTAGCTAATGTCCTTCAATGTAAGTAAACCGCACCCCGGCCACGTCCACTGGAAATGAACATAGCCGGGTGCTGAGAATCCTGATACCGCCCGTGCTTCAGAAAATGTCCGGTTCGGATCCGGTCTTTGTCTCTTCCGGAGCCGTCTCGACATGCCTGTGGACATCTTCTGTCGGCTCGCCGTGGAGACACTGGCTCTTTATGTAGTTCACGGCATCCTGCAATCCCTCCGCAAACTTCTCGAAATCCTCCTTGTATAGGAAAATCTTGTGCTTGTCGTAAGAGAAGCGTCCGTCGCTTTCCATTCTCCTCTTGCTTTCAGTGATGGTCAGATAGAAATCATTGTTGCCCTTCGTGGACTTGACATCGAAAAAGTAAGTCCTCTTGCCGGCCCTTACAGGCTTTGAGTAGATTTCGTCGCCTGAGCGGTCGTGGGAATACCCACCCTCATAATCTTCTTTATACATATCCAACTGTTTAAAAACATTCTTGCCCTTCGTCCGCAGCGGCTTTCCTGGAGGTTCTTCCGTCATTGCGGACCTTAAATCCGATTAATTATTATCAAATGTAAGGATTTTTTTCAAAAATGGTAGTATCTTTGGCAAAAATTTGAAATAAAAATATGTTAGGAAGAAGAATTCTGAGGATAAAGGCCTTCAAGACGCTTTACGGATATGCCGTGACAGGCAGGATGACGCTTGACGAGGCGATGGAAAATCTGGACAAGTCTTGTGAGGCCACAAGGGATCTCTATCTCTATATGCTGGCTGTCATTTCCCCATTGACTGCCGAGGCTGCCGCAAGGATCAAGGCTGCGAAGGAGAAGTTCAATCCGACCGAGGAGGACCTCAGCCCGAATACGAAGTTCGCCGAGAACAGGCTGGCCGCATTGCTCGACAATGATCCCGACTTCCAGAAAATTTTGTCCAAGAAGGGACTTTCCTGGCAGCCATACGACATCCTCATTGCCTCGGTCCTGGATTCGGTCAGGGAAAAGGAATATTTCAAGAGATACATGGCCTCCCCGGAGAGGTCTCTGAAGGAGGACTGCAAGCTTTTCACCAGGATTTTCGAGGAGGAGTTCGCAGACAACGCCCAGCTTCATGCTATTCTTGAGGACAAGTCGATTTACTGGACGGATGACATTGCCTATGCGCTGACATTCTGCTGCCATACATTGAAGGATCTGGCTGCCGGAGAGCAATGGAGGCTGCCTGAGCTCTACCAGAGCGACATGCTCCGGAAAAGGAAGCCGGCTGCCGACTTGCAGAGTGACCGCGAGTTCGTCAGAAGGCTGCTGAAGAATGCGTTCGCAGGGTATGAGGGATATTTCGCCCGCATCAGCGAGGCTCTGAAGGGATGGTCTTCCGACAGGCTCAACTGCATTGACATAGCCCTCATCGTGCTGGGTCTCGCCGAGGCCGAGAGCTTCCCGGAAATTCCGGTCCGCGTCACCATCAACGAATATGTGGAGATTTCCAAGTTCTTCAGCCAGAAGAGCAGCGCCTTCGTCAACGGTGTGCTGGACAGGCTCATAAACAAGATGGAGGAGGAAGGAAAGATATCCAAGAAGCCGCTGGCCCGCCAATAGTTCAGTTCGGCATTTGGCTATTTCGTTCCCAATGACTATATTTGTATGATATAAAACTTAAGACAAATGAATATTCTTACTTTAGTGCTTCAGGCTGCGCCGCAGCAGGCCCCGGCGGGTGGCGGAATGTCCATCTGGATCATGCTTGCCCTCATGTTCGTAGTAATGTGGTTCTTCATGATCCGTCCTCAGCGCAAGCAGCAGAAAGAGCTCGAGAAGTTCCGCAACGAACTCAAGAGGGGCGACAAGGTCATTACATCCGGAGGCATCTACGGCACAGTGGACGAGGTGAAGGAGAAAACCGTTCTCCTCAAGGTTGACGGCGACGTGAAACTCCGCGTTGACAAGCAGTGCCTTGTGCGCGATTATACCGAAGCCCAGCAGCAGTAGGCGATTGAATTCCTGACTGTCTCCTTGAGAAAATGTCGGAGGTGCTCAGAAACATATTCGGGAAAATGCATATCAGAGGGAGAGATGCAAAGATATTCGTCATCTCTCTCTTGTTGGCTTTTGGGATTTGGCTGATACACAACCTTTCGCTGAATTATTCCTCCATTGTCTGCATTCCTGTGAAGGCCGTGGGCAATATTGAGGGCCGTTCCCGGATGTCTGCCAACAACGGTCTGGTACAGGTACGGTGCAATGCCAGCGGCTTCAGCCTCATAGGACTCCGCAAGGCAGAACGCCGGAATCCGGTGATGGTGGAATTCCAGCGCCAGGACCTGCATTTCAAGTCCGGAGA
This sequence comes from Bacteroidales bacterium, assembly GCA_004552115.1. The sequence continues at coordinate 4,531 of SFPH01000014.1, read as the reverse complement.
GACATTCTACGTTACTTCATCCGAACTGGGAAGATACTTTTCCGCCCTGTTCGGCACCAACGTGAAGCTCGAGGCCTTCCTCAGCGATACCGTATTTTTCAGATTTCCTGAGGAATATCATCGCAGAGTGCCGGTAGTCCCGGTATATTCAATAAGTTACAAGCCTCAATATACCAATGTCGGAGACATAAGGATGAATCCCGACTCAGTGACTGTCTATGGAGAACCTTCCAACATTTCCACCATTGACAAGATTTTTACAGAACCTTTCACGCTGGATGATGTTTCTTCCTCGAAACGCGGGACGGTCCGGCTTGAGAAGATTCAGGGTGTCCGGAATTCCGCGGAGTCTGCGGATTACTCGCTCGAGGTTTCCAGATTCGTGGAAATCAAGGTTTCCCTGCCGGTTAAGGGCAGGAATGTGCCGGCCGGAAGGAATCTGGTAATCTATCCGTCCATGGCTGAGGTGACCTTCAGATGCGTATTCCCGGTATCATCCGACCCGGTGGGCTCCGCCAAAGTCTATGTGGACTACGAACAATTCGAGCAATCCTCCAAGGGTCAATGCATTCCCTATGTCGACGGGCTGCCCGGGGGAGTCATAGACTATTCGGTGAGCCCGGAGGTGTTTGAATGCGTGGAGAGCGGAAGATGAGGCGGTGGGGAACAATATTGATTTGTGGCGGAATCGGCAGCGGCAAGTCTGAACTGAGCCGTTATCTGGTTTCGAAGGGGGTTGCTGTATATGACTCGGATTCCAGGACCCGGGCCCTGTATGACAATGATCCCGGACTTGTGGAACGTCTCGGGGAAAGCCTTGGGGCCAGCCTTCTTGGTCCGGATGGAAAACTGGACCGCAAGGCATTGGCTTCCATCATATTTGCAGATGATTCCGCATTGCGGAGGTGCGAGGCGATCGTCCATCCCGCTGTCCTGGAGGATTTCCGGAAATGGAAGACCGCAATGTCTGAAGCCGAATGGTGCGGATATGCCGGAAGCAGCCCTTTCGTATGCATGGAGTCCGCCATTGCACTCGGTCTGCCGCTTTTCCGGAATGAGTTCGACTGTTCGGTCTGCGTTGACGCCTCATTGGAGACCAGGATAGCCCGCGCATCCGCCAGGGACAATGCAGACCCGGAGGCCATCCGCGCAAGGATCGCGAGCCAGGCCCGCATCACCGGAACCGCGGATTTTGTAATTGAAAACAACGGTACGGCAGAAGAACTTCATTCGTCAGCGGATGAAGTGTTCAGGCAGATTGGCCGTCTTCTGTCATTGAATTGATAATTAAATATTTGACATTATGAAAACAGATCTTGCAAGGATTCTTTCAGTATCAGGTCAGCACGGCCTGTATCTCTATCTCGCACAGGCCCGCAACGGCGCCATTGCCGAGTCTCTTTCTGACAAGAAGAGAACCTGTTTCGATATCAAGACCAGGCTTACCACCCTCGCCGACATCGCCATCTACACATCGGAGGGCGAATTGAAGCTCAAGGAAGTTTTCCTCAAGCTTAAGGACGTGCTCGGAGACGGTGATGCCCCAAGTCCGAAGGCAAGCTCGGAAGAACTCAAGGCCCTCTTCGCCAAGGCTGTTCCGGACTATGACGCCGACCGCTTCTATGTCTCCCACATGAAGAAGGTTGTCGAGTGGTACAATGAGCTCAAGAACTACGCCTCCCTCGATTTCGCAGAGGAGAACGAGACTCTTCCTGAGGAAAATGAGGCTGAAGAATAACCGGACAGGCAAATGAATTCTTGTTCATCAGTTGACAGATGCCGTCCCGGGATCAGGGTCATCACCCTCGGCTGTTCGAAGAATCTTGTCGATACCGAGCATCTTCTGGCTCAGGTCAAAGACAGGTTCGAAATCTTTCCCGAGGATGATGAAAGACCTGTGGATTATCTTCTCATAAATACCTGCGGTTTCATCGGCGATGCCAAGGAAGAGTCAATACAGGCCATTCTGGAGGCTGTCGAGCTGAAGAAGGCAGGCAAAGTTGGGACTCTCCTTGTATTCGGCTGTCTATCACAGCGTTATCTTTCCGAGATGCCGGACCTCATTCCCGAAGTGGACGGATGGTATGGTGCCCGGGATCTCGCTCCTGTGGTCAGGGCTCTGGGCTGCCGCATGAAGCCCCGTCTTGTCAATGACAGAGTAAGAAAAGAGAACTCCCTGCCATATGCCTATCTGAAAATCTCGGAGGGCTGTGACAGAAGATGTTCGTACTGTGCCATTCCTTTCATCCGCGGACCTCACAGGTCCGTGCCGATGGAGGATATCATTGCCGAGGCCCGCTTGCTTGCGGCAGGCGGCGTCAGGGAACTCATTCTCATTGCTCAGGACACAACCTATTACGGACTGGACCTGTATCGCAGGCGTGCATTGGCGGAGCTTATCGGGAAACTTTCCGAAATAGAGGAAATCAGAAGAATCAGGATTCATTATTCCTATCCAGCAGATTTTCCGGAGGATGTGCTCGACCAGATGGCAAACAACCCGAAGGTCTGCCGCTATCTCGACATTCCTCTGCAGCACGTTTCCGACAAGGTCCTGGACATGATGCACAGGAACGTTGACGGAGCATGGACCAGGGAGCTGATCCGCAGAATGAGGGAAAGGGTGCCCGGAATCGTGCTCAGGACGACCATGATTGTCGGCCATCCGGGAGAAGGGCAGAGCGAGTTCAATGAACTCGTCGACTTCGTGAAAGATGCTCAATTCGAGAGACTTGGAGCATTCACATATTCCGAGGAGGAGGGCACTTATGACGCTGCTCATTTCCCTGATTCAGTGCCGGAGGATGTGAAGAAAGAGAGATTGGACATCCTGATGAACGAGCAGAGCCGTATTTCTTCAGCGTACAATGAATCCCGCATAGGAACGGAAGTTGTTGTACTCGCAGATTATGTCAATGACGGGATTCTCGTTTGCCGAAGCGAATACGAAAGCCCGGAGGTTGACGGTGAAATACTGGTAAAACATGATCCTGCCACAATGGGGGAGAGTGCCGACAGTCTTGCAGGCCACTTCTTCAAGGTCAGGATAACCGAGGCTGACGAGTATGATCTCGTGGGTGAGTTCATATCGTTGGCCGATTGATAATGATTTGATTATGAAACGGAGTCTTTCTTTGGCAATTTTGGCCATTGCTGTCCCGGCTGCATTGCAGTCCTGTGATCCTCAGGCGTTCAGCATGAATGTCGAGATGCGTTATCCATCATCATCCGGAATGGCGATTGACGGCAAGAGCGTAGCCGTGGTTTACCTCAATGCCGATCCGGACAGAGACTCCGTTTTCAATGAAAGTCTTGCCAATGGCTTTGCCTCGGCCATAGAAAAGAATTATTTCAATGGGGCTGAAGCCGTGAACCTCTACAAGATGCCGAAATGCGAAGGCGGGGTTTACTCGGCTCCGGACACATTGATCAACCTGGTAGTCGATACCGGCTGTGACATTGTATTCCTGTTCGACGCCCCCGATTTCGGAAATGTGCAGGTCAAGGAGATGACAGCCTCACAGTCAGGCAGTTATTATCCTGCATCAGTTCCGGTTTCGATCAAGCTCTACGGCTTCGATTCCCTTTCCGGAACTGACAGCGTAAGGGTCTGGACGGGCAGCAGAATGCTGAATGCGAACATGGATGCCATCTATGGGCGTCAGGCTGCCGCCGATTCGGTATGGACAAAGCTGACTTATCCGGCCGAGAATTTAGGTGAAGTGTCTGCCCGGACATTTTCCCCGGTCTGGAAGGAAGAGACCTATACATTTCTCTATTATGAAGCCCCTGACCTGTGGCTGACTGCTGCCCAGAAGGCATATGACTACAAGTGGAGAGAGGCCATCGAGGACTGGATGAAACTTCTCGACACAAACAACAACCTGAGACGCTCCGGCGCTGGTTCGGATGCCTCCTTTTGTTGAAAGGAGTGGATCAAATGGCTGTCCGTCTGACCTGCCCCGAGACCGCCCGTCCCCTGTTTTCCGGCTGGGAGGACACGATGATCTGGGCCGCTTTGAAGGGTACCATGGGAGAGGTCTGGGCCGACCGGGAGGAGCATCCCAACTCCGCCCTGATTCTGAACGGAGACTTTGCCTTTTGCGCCGGCCGGCCGGACCGGGCTGTCCTCACCGCCCGTCCGGCAGACTGGAAGCAGGATTTTCTCATCCTGACCCCCCAGAACGAGGACTGGTCGGCGCTGATTGAGGCAGTATACGGCCGGCAGGTTTCCCGCAGGGAGCGGTACGCCACTCGGAAAGAGGGAGACGTCTTTGACCGCACCCTCCTCCGGCGGCAGACAGAACGGCTCCCCGTCGGCTGCTGTCTCCGCCCCATCGACGAGCCGCTTTACCGTCTGTGCATGGCTGCGTCCTGGAGCCGGGACCTGGTTTCCCGTTTTCCCACCTGGGCGGCCTATCAGTCCCTGGCCCTGGGCTGGGCGGTGCGCCTGCATGGCAGTGTACCGTGCTGCGGACGCATCTTTACACAAAAAACGGCAAAGATTTTTGTTGAAATGGCAAAAAAGCCC
>SFPH01000208.1 GCA_004552115.1 Bacteroidales bacterium | reverse complement strand
AATAACCTGCATCATCTTTGAAAATCTTTTCGGTCCATATTTCCTCCCTCATCAGTCACATAGCTACGGCTATGCTCCTTCTTCGGGTGAAAATCTGACTTCGAAAATCCAATTCAAATCTGGCGCAACTTATTTTTTTCATATTACTAACCAATGCGATAATGCATACAAAATAGATTAAAGCAATGAAAATCATCAGAATAGCAGGTCTCGTGGCAGGCCTTGCAGCAATAACCGTCATTTCCTCATCCTGTGTGATTACAGTGAACAAGAAGGCTGTCCGCCTTTTCGCCAAGGACAAGTTCGTTGAAGCCAGCGGCGTGATTACTACCAGGGACACGACCGTGTCTCCTTTCACCAAACTTTCTGTCTCAGGCCCTCTTGAGGTGACATTCACCCAGTCCACGGAGCAGCCTTCTGTGAAAATCACCACCTCAGACAATATCCAGGAGTATATGGAGGTGAAGATTGAGGACAATACTCTCAAAGTCGGTCTCAAAGATGGTCCGGCACGTATCTCGGAAGATATCAAGGTCGAGATAGTCGGCCCGGCAGCAGATGCCCTTAAACTTGCAGGCTCGGTGGATTTCACCTGCGGGAGACTCGGCGTGGAAGGTTCCGATCTCAAGGTTGAAGTTGCAGGCTCGTCAGATGTCCGCATCTCCAGCATCTCTGCAGCGGAACTGATCATCTCCGCAGCCGGTTCGTGCGACATCAATCTGGGCGAGGTAAATGCCTCAAGTTTCGAAAGCGTGATTGCCGGCAGCGGAAACATAGATGCAGCTCATGTCAATGCCGACAGCGCCGACTTGACCATAGCCGGCAGCGGAGATATGGATATGTACTTGAATGTTAATGAATTGAATGCCAGCATTGCAGGCTCGGGCGAACTTGCTCTGAAGGGCTCCGTGTCCCGCCGGGCAAAATATTCAATAGCCGGTTCCGGTCACATCAATGCCAAGGATCTCAAATGCCCGGCCACCTCATACGAGACCAAGGGCGGCTCCATCACCTATCATGATGCGGACGGACACCTTGTAAAAGAAGACTGAAGCATTTTTCATAATTGTGTTTAGACTATCCCGCTGCGCAGTGATGCGTGGCGGGATTTCTGGCTCGTGACAATCATCTGCACACCCACCCACCAGCCACGCATATCTGTGTGGCATGTTGGCTGTGCAGATGGAGGGGAAATGCTTCCATTGGGACAGCCCACCTGCCTCACAATGCCCTGAGAGGGCAGGTCCCCGTTCCAAATGAATGTCACGGGAAAGCTGTGGGCAATGTCACGGAGAAAGTTCAGGACAATGCGGGCAGATTCCCGGGGGAATGCTACTGGAAAGATGGGGACAATGCGGGCAGAATGCCGCAAGGAAAGCCTTGATCAATTCAAAACCCCGGACTCCAACCGCCCCTCCACCCACTGGCCTCAGAAGCATTTCCGCATGATGGCGCTGATGTTGCGCGGCTTGCCCATAGTGTAGAAATGCACGGCAGGGACTCCGTGCCGGAGGAGGTCGGCGCACTGTGCGGCACACCATTCCGTGCCTATTTCATATACTGCCTCCTTGTCTGCGCCAGCCTTCGCAATCTCTTCGGTGAGCTCCCTGGGAATGTCCAGGGAGAAGGACTGCGGGAGGAGTTCCACCTGCTTTGCCGTTGAGAGAGGTTTCAGTCCGGGGATGATCGGAACGGTTATGCCGGCGGTCCGGCAGAGATCCACGAAGCGGTAATAGACATTGTTGTCGAAGAACATCTGGGTGATTATGTAGTCCGCCCCTGCATCCACCTTCCTCTTCAGATTCTCTATGTCGGTCTCGATGTTCGCCGCCTCGAAATGCTTCTCGGGATATCCTCCTACTCCAATGCAGAAATTGTCGCTGTCGAATCTCCGGACTGCAGCCACCAGCTCGTCGGCGTGGGAGTATCCGGCCGGATGAGGGGTGAACCGCTTCTCTCCGGTTATGGAATCCCCGCGGAGGGCCATTATGTTCTCAATGCCCAGGAAGCGGTAGTCGTGGAGGTCGCTCTCGATTTCCTCGGCCGATGCGCCGCCGCAAATCACGTGAGGGACTACGTCAATGTCGAACTCCGACATTATCGCAGCGCATACTGCCACCTCGCTGACCCGGTTCCGGACCAGATGCCTTGAAAATGAGCCGTCGGCCTCCTGGCGGAATGCGTACTCATCCCGGTGGCAGGTGACATTGATGTATTTCGGGCTGAATTCCATGAACTTGCGGACCGAGTCCAGAAGCTCCGTCTTGCTCATTCCCTTGAGGGGAGGCACAATCTCTATAGAGGGGAAAGGCTTTTTGCTCTCCTTCAGTATATCGCTGATTTTCATATCTTTAAATAGTCTGTTTCAATGTTCCTGTATCCGTCCTGCCACCAGCGGCAGGGCAATGTTCAATGCAGCATGAGTCATGGTGCTCCGCTTCGACAGCGCTGGCAACTGCAATGTTCAATGCGGCCGGAGCCATAGTGTTCCGCTTCGACAGCGCTGGCAGCCGCAGTATCAAGCAGCCAAATCATCCTCAGCCGCTGAAGCTAAAGCAGATGCCCCAGCAGCATCTTCGCCATTCCCTCGTCCATTCCCCGCCTGGAAGCGTAATCCTCGAACTGCTCCCGGCTGACATGCCTTATCTCAGGGTAGCAGGCCGAAGGATGGAAGAATATGAATCCGCATATCGAGGCGTCCGGTATCATTGCGTAACTCTCTGTGAATGAGATACCAAGGTCCTCGCTGCCGGGAATCATTGACAT
>SFPH01000207.1 GCA_004552115.1 Bacteroidales bacterium | reverse complement strand
GAACTTGGCAGGCTCCTCCCTGACGTCATCCGTCTTGTAGGTGATGGTCCAGGTCTCCATTGTCATAAGCTCCCAGAGCCTGTCGGCAGTCATCGGCTCCGCATAACGTACCATTATGGCCGGAGTGAGCGATTTGTCCAGCTCGATGTAAATGCCGATCACACCGTCGTGACGGGAGAGATGGTTGGAAAGGAACGGGGCATTGCGCAGCACAATCGGCTTCTCGTAATTGGCGTCAGGCAGCTCATAGACATACTGGGTCTTGCCTTCAGCCTCCTCAAGCCTGCTCTTGAACTGTACCTTGAACGGTGTGAACATCCTGCGGATGAAGGCCTCGGTGGAGATGTATGACTCCCCTTCCTCCAGGCCGACGAACTTGAAGTCCACAGGTGTAATCTTGGTACCGCCGCCGTGAACAGGCATCTCAAGCTCTTTCTTGTTCACAATCTGCTTGAACCAGGCCTTGTCCAGAGACTCCGACGGGTCCATATAAACACGCACGATGAGAGGGCAGGCGAACTCGGATTCGATGCCGTATATCTTCCTGTCAGAAAGGCGCATCTGCAGGCCGAGATAATTCAGATCCAGCTTGTCGTACATATTCTCGGTCCTGATGGTGACCACCTTTATGCTGTCGACAGCCGCAGGGTCCGGAGTGTTGACCCTGAACTTGGAAGGAGTGAACACGCTCTCCTGAATCTTCTCCTCCGTGGTCACAGCCGGGTCATAAGTGATGACTACCCTGTGATGCGCCACGAATGTCTTCACACCGTGCACCCCCGGAATCTTCTCCAGCCTTGCCTTGAAGGCCATCGAGCTGCCGTAGCATTTCACGGAGCGGAGGTTTTCCATCTCCATCGTCTTGAGGGTGGACGGGTCAATGAGCTGGTTCACAGTGCCATCCTCCAATGTCTCCTCTATACCCCAGGTGACATTGATGGTCGGAAGCTCGACCTTGCTGCCGAAATATATGCCGAGCGCAACGAGCATGACGGTGAGCAATGCCGGGAGAAGCCTCAGGAACATATTGGGCTTGTGTTTCGCACAGACCCCGATGCTGAGGGCCTGTGTAGGACAGGCGGCCACGCATTCCCCGCAAAGGGTGCAGTCCACGTGCCTCAACGCACCGCCCTTTGCCCTGTTCACATCAATGCTGAAAGGACAGGACTTGTTGCAATGATCGCAATGGACACAATCAAGATTGTCCTTCATGACATGGAGCACCTGCAGCGCAGGCTTTCCGCAGAAAATCTCGAGAAGGTATCCTGTCAGGCAGAATGCGGCAAGCAGAACCCACCATGGAATCCCGGCTCCCAGCACGTCCAGAAGCCACCAGAGGGCAAAGAGGACCACTACCCATACCCAGAACTTGAGAGAGTTCGATATAGCTCCGAGAGGACAGAGATACTTGCACCAGAAATTCTTCGCAAAGAATCCGAGCAGCAATACCGCCGTCACGGTAACGATTGACATCCAGAGAGTTATCTCTCCCTTGAAACCTGTTGCGACGGCATAGTAAGGGTCGAGATTCTTGCAGAAGAGCTCGCTGGTGGTGGCAGTCATGTAGAAAATCCAGAAGAGGAGAATGTATTTCACAATCCTGAGAATCTTGTCCGCAATCGAGTTGCCGGCAATCTCAAGTCCCTTCAGTCCAATGCTCTCGCGAAGCTTGGTCAGAAGGTCCTGCACCGTGCCGAGCGGGCAGATGTATCCGCAGAAAAGTTTGCTGAAAAGCACCACTCCGGCAGCAAGCACAATGCCCATCACAATCTGCATCGTAGTCATGCTGCACGGCAATGAACCCTTCACGATATAGGTCAGAAGGGCCTGGAGACCACCCACCGGGCAATAAGCCTCAGGGTTCGAAGGTTCATCTCCGGAAACAATTCCGGTCAGGAACAATACAAGGGCCAGGAGCACTCCCCACTGAAGGAGGTATTTCGGCCAGTTCTCAAGAATCTTGGATCTCTTTGACATAACAGGTCTGGTTCAAATTTGTTTCACAACATACCAACTCTGCAATATAACAAATATTTACGAATTATTCAGGCCCCAAGGGACCTGAATAATAAAAATTCGTCCTATTGGACTATTCGGCGGAGTTCTTCACGCAGCGGAGCTGTGAGCCGGCCTCATAATGCTGGAACATTACTGAGAAACGGCCTTCCGGATATGTGGCATTGAAGGTAGTTCCCGCAGCAAAATACTGCATATTGGAGGTGTTCGTCTTGTAATAAGTCGAAGAGGCGAAATATGTCATTCCCGGTTTGCCAAGGAATGCGTCAGGCACACCGGCTGCGGTTATCAGATTAACTTGATACTTCGGAGTTCCCGTAAATCCTGTCTTGTTCATCCATCCTCCCAATACGACATTCCAGCCGGCCTCATTCATGGCGGTAACCTTTCCACCATTGTATCCTGAATCATAGAACACGGCGGTCGCGTCAGTTACAGGAGCGGACTCGTCGGCGGCCTTGTTGGAATATCCGCAAAGGGCAATGAACTCAGCCCTCGTAGGCACGTGCCATCCATTAGGACAGATACCCTGCGCACCTTCAAACGAAGCAGCATTATCTTCAGTAATCTCGCTTGTTCCCAAGATGGCGAGCATATCGTAAAGATACCCGTTGCTCTCGACCAGAGCCTTGTCCGTGGAAGGCACTGCGACGCCGCCCTCAACGGTGTAAGGAGCCCAGATATGTCCGGTGGTCGGATCAGTTGAAACTTCGTATCCCTCAGGAACATAACGCATCGGCTGAGCCATCCA
>SFPH01000206.1 GCA_004552115.1 Bacteroidales bacterium | reverse complement strand
CGGGGCCATAAACCGCATCGGAGCCTACGTCATCGGTACCCGCTCCGCCCAGAAATGTATGCTCAGGGCATTGCTTGAACCGCGTGAACTCATCTCCAGATATGAATTGGAAGACCGTCATTTCGAGGTTCTGGCATTGATGGAAGAGGCGAAATCTCTGCCTTGGAACGCAGTTTACGACGAGTTCTGCCTCCGCAGCAATGTGCCTGTCGGTGATGCCTTCATCGCTGAAATCCAGGCCTATGAAAAGGATGTTCTCTCAAAGCGATAGGAAATGGAAATCGTAATCGGACTTGTCATAATAGCAATAGGAGCATTCTGCCAGTCAAGCAGTTATGTCCCGATCAACAAGATCAGGTCCTGGAGCTGGGAGACATTCTGGCTGGTCCAGGGCATATTCGCCTGGCTCATCTTTCCGTTTGCCGGAGCAATGCTCGCAGTCCCTGCGGACGGCCATCTTCTCCAGCTTTATGCCTCATTTCCGAAGGAAGTCCTGCTGACCATATTTTTCGGAATGCTGTGGGGCGTCGGAGGCCTGACATTCGGGCTGTCAATGCGTTATCTCGGTGTCGCCCTCGGCCAGTCTATAGCGCTCGGAACATGCGCCGGCCTCGGTACCATCCTCACTCCTCTCTTCCTCGGAAGGCCGGGTGACCTTACGGCATCAGTGATCTGCGGAGTCATTGCCACCCTTGTCGGCATTGCAATCATAGGTCTGGCAGGTCACATGAAGTCTGCATCATTGTCAGAGGAGGAGAAGAAGGCTGCGGTGAAGGATTTCAATTTCACCAAAGGCATCGCCGTGGCACTGGCCGCCGGATTCATGAGCGCCTGTTTCAATATCGGCCTGGGCTTCGGGGAGCCTCTGAACTTCGGGGATGCCACAGCCGACATTTTCAAGGCCCTCCCTGCAACCTTCCTGGTGACCTTCGGAGGCTTTCTGACCAATGCCGCCTACTGCCTCTTCCAGAATGCCCGCAACAAGACATTCAAGGACTATGCGAACGGCAGCGTATGGGCATCCAATCTGCTTTTCTGCGCCCTGGCAGGCCTGCTCTGGTACAGCCAGTTCTTCGGGCTCAGCCTAGGGAAGGGCTTCCTGACCTCGTCCGAGTCGCTGATGACCTTCAGCTGGTGCATACTCATGGCATTGAATGTGACATTCTCCAATGTCTGGGGCATCATCCTCAAGGAATGGAAGGGCTGCTCCGGAAAGACTGCGGCTGTCCTCATAATCGGTATCATTGTGTTGATAATCAGTTCCTTCCTTCCGGAACTCATTTAATTTCTGCCAATGCTGAAGAAAAGAAAGATACTAATCATCAGCCTTGCGGCAATGCTGGCCGCCCCGGCATTGACCCTGAATGCGGATGACGGCTGCCCGAAAGTGAGAATCGGCGGCTATATCGGGGAAAGGCTTGACGTCTGCAACAGGGGAATGGTCATGTCCAGGGACGTGGACGAGCTCGTGGAACCTTTCCGCCACAAGGACGATACCAAGTCCTGGAGCACCGAGTTCATCGGGAAATGGATGCTCGGGGCAATGGACATGTACCGCTACAACGGTGACCCGGCCCTGCTGGCAAAGATTGAGGCCGGAATCAGGGACCTTGTCTCTACACAGGAAACGGACGGATTCATAGGAAGTTATGCTCCCGGGGCGAGACTGAAGCATTGGGATATCTGGGGCAGGAAATACACGGCTCTGGCATTGCTGTCCTATTATGACCTGACAGGGGACAAGGCTGTTCTCGATGCCGCAGCAAGGAGCATTGACTGTCTCATCAATGATCTGGAATCAAGGGATGCCGACATTGCCCGGACAGGCAATTATTTCGGTATGGCGAGCTGCTCCGTCCTTGAGCCGGTGGTCTGGCTTTACCGGGAGACCGGGGCGGAAAAGTATCTGGATTTTGCATGGCGGATTGTGGAAAGTATTGAGGAAGAAGGGTCTTCTCAATTGATAACCAAGGCGTTGGAAGATATCCCGGTATCTGCGAGGTCAGCCTTTCCGAAGAAATGGTGGTCATTTGAAAACGGAATGAAGGCCTACGAGATGATGTCCTGCTACGAGGGCCTGGTCGAGCTTGGCGAGGTCATCGGGGAGGAGAAATATCTTCTGGCTGCAAGAAATACGGCGGAGAGCATTGTCCGGGACGAAATCAATATTGCCGGCTCCGGCGCCGCATTCGAATGCTGGTATATGGGCCGTGAACGTCAGACCATCCCGGCATACCATATGATGGAAACCTGCGTGACATTCACCTGGATGCAGTTCTGCGCAAGGCTTCTGGAAAAGACCGGTGACGCCTTCTATGCCGACCAGTTTGAAAGGACAATGTACAATGCCCTGATGGCCTCGATGAAGGCTGACGGCGGCGAAATATCCAAGTACAGCCCTCTGGAAGGCCATCGCTCGGCGGGGGAGGAGCAATGCGGAATGCATATCAACTGCTGCAATGCCAACGGCCCGAGAGGCTTTGCCCTAATTCCTCGTACCGCATTGACTTTCAATGACAACAAGGCATCGCTGAACCTCTGGCTCCCGCTTGAGGCTGATTTCCGTGCAGGCCGGGTCAATGTCGGAGTGAATGTGGAGACAGCCTATCCTCTGGACGGCAATGTCAATGTGACCCTTCATCCGGCCAGACCTGTGGAATTCACTCTGGCGCTCCGTGTTCCGGAGCATTTTCAACGTGACATTGAACGGTGAGCCGCAGGCCTGCACTGCAATCAAGGGCTATGTGTCACTGACCCGGAAATGGAAAGATGGCGACGTGGTTGCCATCTCTATGGATCTCCGTACCAGAGTGGTGGAACTGAACAATATGCAGGCAGTCATTCGCGGCCCTCTGGTGTTTGCCAGGGACAGCCGCTTCGGCGATGGCTATGTGGATGAAAGTGCTGTGATTCAGGTGGATGAGAATGGCTGTGTTGATGCCGTTCCGAGCATTGCCGGAGACTCTTTCAACTGGCTTGACCTGCAGGTACCTATGGTTCTCGGTGCCAATCTGGAGGACCCTGCGGAGAAATCCGTCAGACTCATTCACTTCTGCGATTTCGCCTCTGCCGGCAATGATTGGGACAGGAGCGGCCGCTACCGTGTCTGGATTCCCAAGACCCTGCACGTCATGTCGGAGCCTTATCACAGGTATTGATGTACACTCCGTCTCACGACGTATTCATCCAACTCCCATTTTGTTCTGCAATCTGCAGGTCTATGGCCGACGGCGATGCTTAATTCCGGCGTCGGTGCCATGATCGACATTGGCGGAAATGATACGCTGCGGAACCAGTTGCAATAAGTATGTGAAACAAAGTAACTTGCGGCAAAGCCAAATGTTGGAGATGCGCAAAGCCAGCCCTCGTGACATTCATCTGGACAAAGACATGCCATTCTAGGGCATTGTGGGGCATCCCGTATATCCCA
>SFPH01000013.1 GCA_004552115.1 Bacteroidales bacterium | reverse complement strand
ATGAAGACCCGGAATGAGAGGAAGGTGGCTTCCAGCGGGGACGTCTTCAACAGGCTTGTCAAGGTGCCTATCGATTCATCGAAGGTGCGTCTCGATACCGTGATAGTGAACCCGGACGGAGACTACATCTACCGCTATGTGCATACCATCCAGACCCGCAAGGGCTTGAAATATGCATACATAGCCCTCAATTCATCGCTGTATGACCAGGAACGCCAGGTTTACGTGATGCCGAGGACCGACTCCATCGAGTACCCTATCAGCTCGCTTTCACATTTCGTGAGGGACATCACGAGATACAAGATGAAGACCATCTGGCGCCATCAGGAGGCCAATTCCACCAGCCACATCGCCTTTGCCGTGGGCAAGAGCAGGATAGACAGGAATCTCGGGGACAATGCCGCCGAGCTAGACATGATTGCCCGAAGGCTCAGGGATCTGATGCAGGACAAGGAATTCGACCTGGACTCCATCATTGTCAATGCATCCTGCTCTCCTGAAGGACGTTACGCCATCAACGAGAGGCTGTCGAGGGAGAGGAGTGCGAGCGTCACCGGCTATTTCAGGGATTACATCAGGCATTATCAGGATTCCGTCAATGCGGAAAGAGGTTTTTCAGTAGGCGAGGACGGACACATTGCGGACAGCGAGGCGAAAGTCTTCGACATTCCGATGATTCCGACCTATACACCTGAGGCCTGGGAGCTTCTCGATTCCCTTGTACGCTATGACAGGAACCTGCCTGAGGAACAGAAGTCGGCATATTTCCGGCTCGCATCGGAGAACAGGCGCAGTCTTGACCGCCGCGAGTATGCGATGCAGAAGGCCCCGTATTACAGATATGTGAAGGATAGATTCTATCCTCAGCTCAGGGCCGTGAATTTCAATTTCAACATGCACCGCAAGGGAATGGTGGAAGAGTTCATCCAGACCGAGGAGGTGGATACGGCATATATGAGGGGAGTCCAGATGCTCAGGGACAGGGATTTCAAGGGAGCTGTCGAGATTCTTCAGGATTATGACGATTTCAATGCGGCACTCGCCCTCATGTCCGTGGACAGGAACCTTGCTGCTGTACAATGTCTCGAGGATGAGGATAATACAGCCGACGTCTGCTATCTCAGGGCGATTCTCTGCTCGAGAATGTCTCAGGAGGAAGAGGCCGTGTCCTGGTTCAGGAAGGCCTGCGAGATGGACAGAATCTACAAGTTCAGGGGCAATCTCGATCCTGAAATCAGCACATTGATAAGAAAATACGGACTTGACAAGGAGGGAGCTCAGTTATGAAAAGATTGATTTCCGCAATATTGGCTTTCTGCGTTCTGGCCGCCGTGTCATATGCCCAGAAATATGGCTACACGGACAGGTTCAAGGACAATTGGTATATTTCAGGCGGACTTGGCGTCAATGCGCTCAATCAGGATGTCGGCGTATTCGACTCTCCGGCCCGTTTCGGCCTGGACATCACCGCCGGCAAATGGTTCTCCCCGATGTTCGGGGCCAGGGCCGGATGGCAGGGGACAGGCATCGCGACACAGAACTTGTCCCTGGGCTACAATTACTTACACGGAGATATCCTCTGGGACATTCTCGGCACTGCCGAGGGCGCCGCTCCAGACAGGTTCTGGAGACTGGCTCCATATGTGAACATGGGCCTTGTGCTGTGCACATCCGACGGCTCTCTTTTCTCAAAGGGATTCGGAGCCGGTCCCGGCCTGTTGAATACCTTCAGGATTGCACGAGGCCTGGATGCATACATAGATCTCCGCACGACCATGTTCACCGAACGTCTTGTCGGCTCGGCCTCGGGTGCGGCAATGATGTTTTCAGCTCTTGCCGGCCTTCAGTACAGTCTCGGCAACCAGGGCTGGGATGACAGGGAGGCGGATGGCGGCAGGAACGGACGCTTCTTTGACGACTGGTTCCTCTCCGCCGGACTCGGTGCGAATGCCGTGACGAATGCCCGCGTATGGACCGGGACATTTACACCGACGGTCGAGATTGCAGTGGGAAAATGGTTCTCCCCATATGCCGGAGCCAGGCTCGGAGTGCAGGGTCTTGACATCATGGAGCCGGCCGGAGACGAAAAGTTCAGATATGCCTATGTCCACGCTGATGCGATGTGGAACTTCACCAATACTGTCCTTCGCCGCAAGACCGGGCACATCTGGAATGCCGTGCCTTACGCCCATATCGGGGTAATCAATTCCTTCCACCGGGGCGGGGGACTCTTCAAGAGGGAGTTCGCCGCAGGAGCCGGCCTTTACAATGCTTTCCCGCTCAACTCCCACGTGGATTTCTATGCAGACTTCAGGGCTGCTCTTCTGAACGGAAGGTCCGCGGGAAAGAAAGGCGGGGCGCTTCTGCAGCCTTCCATCCTTGCCGGTTTCGCCTACAATATCGGCGGCAGCAGGTGGATGGGAAGGGATGGCCGTCCGCATGAAGGATATCAGAAAGAGGAGGACTATGTTCCACAGGGTCCTCTTCAGTACAATGGCTTCTTCGGCAACTGGAGCGTCTATGCCGCAGGCGGTGTCACCGGCTTCCTCAAACAGATACGCGGTCTCGATGTCGAGTCAATCAGGCCTGCTTTCGAACTGGGAATGGCCAAGGGCTTCTCTCCGTCGTTCGGCGGCCGGCTTGGCCTGCATCATTCCTCTCTCAGGACGGATGCGGCAACTTATGGCTGGAACTACGTGCACGGTGACATTCTCTGGGACATCAAGGGAACATTCAGGAAATATGACCCTGACAGAATATAGCTTCAGGTTCAATGACTGGATGGGTGCTTTCGTGGATCTCAGGGGAGTCCTGCTTTCCGAGAGGCAGTTCGGAAGCAGTGGCGGATATGTGCTGAACGCTTCCGCAATGGCCGGCCTCACCCTCAACATCGGCAAACCACGCTGGGATGACAGGGGAACAGGAATATTGCTGAACGGTTTCGGGGAGAACTGGTTCGTGCAGACAACGGGCGGATTCGGCCTTGTGCTGGATACCAGGCAGAGATTCAACGGCCGTCCGGGACCTGCGATTGACATAGCGGTCGGAAAATGGTTCTCTCCTGAATGGGGAGCCCGCATAGGATATCTTTTCGAGAATTTCGTGAAGGATGACAATTCCGAGTTCGACAGCGGATACGTTCACGCAGACGTGCTCTGGAACATGTCCAATGCCATCGGAGGATACAAGGCAGACAGGGTTTACACTATATCGCCTTATCTCAATTTCGGCGTGACGAATGTCCGCAATCATTTCAGCGGCAGGCTGGGCAAGGATTTCTCCGCAGGAGCCGGTCTCCTGAATGACTTCAAGGTGGACGACAGGATGAGCTTCATCATTGACCTGAGAGCCCGTGCTGTGACAGGCAGGCTCACCGGAAAAGGCTCAGGCAGGGCGCTCGCCGGCGAGGCTCTCTTCGGACTTTCCTGCAATCTCGCCCGGGGAGGCTGGCGTCCTGAGCGGGACAATGAGGATCTGAGAGGCCCATGGGCCATATCGACCAATCTGCTTTCCCTCGTGGACCTTGCGACACTCAATCTCGGCCTGGAGTATGCGGTCGGAAGACATTGCTCCCTCGACATGCAGATGGAGTACAATGGATGGAACTTCAATCACCGGGACAGGAAGCGTTCTTTCAGCGTCGGCGCAAGGTACTGGCCATGGTATGTTTACAGCGGTGTCTGGGTGAGGGGCTTCGCCGGGGCGGAGGATTGCGATGCGGAGAATCTCCCTCTCAAGTATCTGAACGGGACGAGCGACAGGTTCGGAGCCGGCCTATCGGCAGGTTATTCCCTGATGTTGGCCAGGCATTTCAACCTCGATTTCGGCCTCGGCTTCTGGGGAGGAGTCAGGCATTCATATCAGGGAGCCTGGAACGGCTTCATAGCTCCTAAAGACATCCGGATTTCGCTGATGTTCGTGCTCTAGAGGGGCCCGAAATAGCTGATGTCCATATAGTCCATATCGGGAATGCAGTATTTTCAATATAATGTCATACCTTTGCACCATCGGAATTGAAAAAAGTATCAGCGATATGAAAAGAATATTTGCATTTTTGATTGTGACAGTCCTCTGCAGCTTCACGATGTCGGCTGCAAGACAGGACAACATTGTCTCCGCCAAGCTGGTGGACAAGAATGACGGCAGCTCCCTCGGCTGGGCTACCGTTGCAGTGAGGGATGTAGAGGGAAACATCACCGCCTGCACGACCACTGACGAGAATGGAAAATTCCAGGTCAATTTCCCTTCTTCCCTGGAGGCCGACAGGGAGAGCCTTGCGGCCGCCACTGTGACGGAGAAGGTCCAGCTGGTCGAGATGAAGGTGGACAAGGTCGTGATGAATGTCAGCCAGAGCGCATTTGCCCAGGGCTCCACGGGAATGGACCTTATAAAGAAGGCTCCGGGAGTAGTCATCGACAAGGACGGCAACATTACTCTCAACGGCAAGTCCGTGGCGGTGTGGATCGACGGGAGACCTTCCTATATGGACGGAAAGGCTCTTGAGGCATTGCTCCGCTCCACTCCGGGCACCAGCATCGAGAAATTCGAGCTCATTGCCAATCCTTCCTCCAAGTACGATGCCCAGGGTCAGGGCGGTATCATCAACATCAAGACCAAGAAGAATGCTCTGGCAGGCTTCAACGGCTCTCTCGGCGCAACCGTGGGCGGCATGTATTTCGGCCGTACGGACCGTTTCCTCTGGCAGGAGGATTTCTGGGCCAACATCAACTACCGCTCGAAGAAGACCAACACCTTCCTCAATGTCTATGAGGGAGACTACAAGACGGATATGGATTTCGCAACCGATCTTGAGACAGTTACCGAGATGGGGCCGTTCAGCCAGAGGACGGAGTCTCTCCAGTGCAATGACTACAAGGCCATGAATATCAAGCTCGGAAATGACTGGTTCATCGATGACAAGAACATATTCGGCGTGATCCTGAATATGCCGGGCTCCTGGAATTTTATGGGAAGAAAGGGAGATGAGCCATTCAACGGCTCCAGTGTGCAGGAGGTTGCCGGATTGAGGACTGAGAACCTCTCCGCTACTGACAATGACTCCAAGAGCCTTACTGCCAGTGCCAATGTCAATTATACGCATATTTTCGACGAGGCAAGGTCATCCGAGATCACTGCCAATCTGGACTGGTACCGTACCGGTTCCAAGTCTTACAATACAATTCTGAGCAGGGACTACATCGCAAGCGAGGAATATGTGGAGACTGACAAGGTGATTGACAACAATTCCACCGTGAGCATCTATTCGGCCAAGGCTGACTGGCAGACCATGTGCTGGAAGAATGCAATGCTGGAAGCCGGCGGAAAATGGGCCGGTTCCTTCACTGACAACAAGATGCTCAAGACAGAGACCTCGATGCCGGACAACCGCAATGATTTCACTTATCAGGAGCATATTGCCGCATTGTATGTGAGCATTGCAAAGCCTTTCGGCAAGTTCAGCGTCAAGGCCGGCCTCAGGGGAGAGTACACCCATTCCTACGGAGACTGGAAAACTGCCGGCACGGATACCCGCAGAAGTTATTTCGACCTTTTCCCGACTGTTTTCGCCGGCTGGAATCCTTCGCAGAACTTCATGATGAACCTTTCCTATACAAGGCGCATCCAGAGGCCGAACTATTACAATCTCAACCCTGCCGAGGAGTATCTCGACGCTCACAGCTTCGTGGTTGGAAATCCTGACCTCAAGCCTCAGTACACCAACTCCGTGAGCCTTTCAGCCGTCTTCTTCAAGAACTTCTCGGTGGCTGTGGGATATGACCACAACAGGGACATGTTCAACCAGCTGCCTTCCTACAGGCAGAACGGCGACCAGATTCTCACCTGGGGCAACTTCGGGTATTGCCACATGGCATTTCTCTCGGCCAATATCTCCGGTTTCCAGATTGCGAAATGGCTGCAGTGGACATTGAACCTGAACGGTCTCTACTCTGACAACATCGACGTGAATCTCCGCAACAGGAGCTTTATGTTCGCAGGCTATACGGATTTCACATTCATTCTTCCGAAAGACTGGAAAATCCAGATTGACGGACGTTACAATTCTCCTATGACCTGGGGATATTTCAGGCTTGAACCGGTATTCATCAGCAATCTCGGCATAAAGAAGAATTTCCTCGAGAACCGTCTTACGCTTTCTGTCGATGTGGACAATCTTTTCCGCAGCCAGAAGCAGGACCTTACCGTCGTGGGCGGTGCGGACAAGAATGTGACCCTGTCCAAGAGCTACCTGCACTACGATAGCCAGAAGGTGAAGATCGGCGTTTCCTACAACTTCGGCCAGGCTCAGCGTACACGCTACCGCAAGGTCGGCAATCTCGAGGAGTCCTCAAGAACATCAGGCACCGGTATCGGTGGTTAGGATACGGTGCCTGAATGATAGGGAAGTCATTGATCTTCAGTCGTTCGGATGAAGGAAATTGATGTCGTCAAACCACGTTGGAGTAGTCTTGAGCTCAATGTCATAGCCGTTTACGGCCTCCTTCAGGATTTTGCCTGAACCTTCATCGAATTTCCAATATGCACACAGACCGGGGCTGTCCACAGGGACGGCCCTGTTCATTGCATCCTGTATGGTGGACTGGGCGAGGCATTTGTTCCAGAGCCTGATCTGGGCGAGGGAGTAGAACTGCATGTAGCCGAGTCCGCTGCAGAGATTGAGCCTTCCGAATGAGAATGTGCGGCCTGCCGTGAACTGGAGGTCGGCATCCTTCTCTCCATTGATGTAGAGCTGCATCAGATCGTTGCTGTAGGTGTAGCACACGTGATACCATCTGCCTGCTTCCCATGGATGGCTGTGGTCGTCCAGATAGACTCCGTCGAGCTGGTTCTGGAACCAAGGCCCGTCTCCGGCTGCATTCTTCGCCCACCATCTGAAGTAGAATGTCCCGAAGCCGAGAGGGGAGGAGTTGCTGTAGAATGCGTTGTTCCCGTCCTCGGCATCCATCATCATCCAGAATTCCAGTGTCCATTCGCTCAGGTTCTTGAGCTGTGGATTGTCGAAGGTGACGCTGCAGCCTCCTGAATTGGTGGCGGTGAGCTTGGGAGCCTTCTGGATATTCGGGGTCATCAGTATGAACATAATGTGCCTTGCGTCCCCGGCAGTGCCGACTGGGCCGCTGACGGACTCGATCTGCAGCGGAATGGCGTAGGCTTCGCCGTTAGGGGATGTGAACTCCCTGATTTCCAATGTTACAGTCTTTGCGAGGCTGCCGGCCTCGATGCTTACCTTCCTGTCGAATGCCAGGTATTCCTCAGGGAGGATGAGATAGGATGTGCCTTTCCGCTCATTGTAGCTGGCGATGAAGTCCCCGTCCATGCCGAGGCTTACCTCGATGTCTGTGTCCAGGGCCTTTGCGAGCCTGATTGTCAATGTCCTTGTGACTGTTCCCTCCACGATGATGCTCTCCACCTGCTGGTTGAACTTGTCTTCAGGGGCGGCTTCGGAGATGAATACCGCATTTTCAATGACGCTGTATTCTGCATTGTCGCAGGAGGCGGCCATTATCAGGGCGGCCGCTGCCATTATCATTTTCCTTTTCATAATCATTCAATCTGACGCAACTTATTTTTTTCATATTATTTGCGTGCGGGATTCATCAGCTGGATTGCCGCCCTCAGATGGTAATAGTCACTCTTGCTTCGTCCGAGATTGAACCTGTATGCCCCTACACCGCCTGTACGGCAGCCCGGGAGATTCGGACGGTAGTACATGGCCATTCCCATGAGGGACCAGGTGTGGATTCCGTTGCGGGTGATGAAGTCGCAGCCTCCGCTGGTCTGGTATTTCTCGAAGTCCTCGCACCATACCGTTTTCCTCATTATGGTCTCCTCGTCCTCGAGAACGCCGAATTTTGCCAGCAGTCCGCTGAATCGCTGGTCGAGATTGTAGTCGCCCGGGCAGTAATAGGCCTGGATGATGTAGTAGTCGAGGAGAGGACCGGTCTCCGCAAGCAGGATCTGCGGCTCCCCGTCCACTGCCAGAATCAGGTCTGAGCCGGATGTCGGACCCATGTAATTTGCAATCTCCGAGAGAAATACGTGCATTGCAGCAGGGGAGCCGGAGATATTGCCCCTGTAGCCGAAGTTGGGCTCGTAGTCGAAGTCGCAGCCGTCATAGCCATAATGTTTCACGGTATCCACGATGGCCCTGGCGTATTTCCTTATGGCCTCGTCGGCTTCAGCGCTTCCGTCGTACGAACTGCCGTTCCAGCCCCAGTATTCCAATGCTGTGTGGCCTGCAGGGGTGATTTCCCTGCCTATGTCCACCACGTGCTGGCACCAGAGAACCTTGGTACCCTTCTTCGTCTGCACCTCCTTCATGTCGGCCTTCTGCTCCTTTGAAAGGCCGGTCTTGCCGCCCCAGATGGAAACCACGTCCATGGAGTCAGGTATACCCCTGAGCTGGTTGTAGAGGTTGCTGCCGGTTCCTGTCCATCCGCTGAACCATCCGAAGCAGATGGCGTGGTCGGTTTTCTTGTAATCCCTGAGGTCCTTGTAATATGCCTCGGAATGCGCCGCCGCTAGTATCATTGTCTTTTTCATCTTCATCAATATTGACCGTTTGACTTGAGAGCCCACCAGAGGTCAGCATTGTCACTGTCCTGTCCTCCCTGGAGGAATGCGCAGGCTGCCTCGGTATTGGCCCTGTTGCCATTGTATTCGCTCTCGGGGAAATGCAGGCGCCTCATCTGTCTCTGGAGCCCGCAGCCGTCCTGGGATGCGCTCTTGACGGGAGGGAAAATCTTCGGATATCCAGTCCTGCGGAAATCTGACCAGCCCTCGAGAGGGTTGAGCAGGTTCGCGATCCATTTCTGGGTAATGATCCGCTCCAGCTTTGTCTGGAATGTGTCTCCATCGTTCCATGCTATGGTGACCGTGGACTGGTTCGTGTAGCTGTCAATGGAGGATTTCGGGTCCGTGTGGTTCCCTGGCCTCTTTTCCGAGTCGGCCATATACTCCTCCGCTCCGGCCACATCGAATTCCTCGAAAGACTTCCTGATGCCTTCCTCGTAGAGTTCCCCGGCGGTTCCGCCCATATCCCAGCCTCTCAGCGCACCTTCCGCGCGGAGGAACCAGGCCTCGCTGGCGTACATTATCGGCATAGGGTTGGCTCCTGCGTCCTTGAGCCCCTTGTTGGCCACCCTGGCAATCCTGAATGAGCTGTAACCGTTGTAGTCGGCAGGCACAGGAGGCTCGTTGGTCCCGGATCTGACTCCGATATAGCCTCCGCCAAGGCTTTCGTCCGCCTCGGTGAAATACGCTGCCCTTCTCGGGTCCGCATATCCGTTCAGCCGCTGTTGGTGGTGTCGTAGGCGCTGTCATCAATCCCGCTCAATACGCCCGATGCCACGGCCTCCTCGGCCTTTGTCCTGGCATATTCAGGTGCAATGCCGCTGATTCTCATTGCCATGCGGAGTTTGAGAGTATTGGCGAACTTCAGCCATCTGCGGCAGTCCCCTCCATAGATCTGGTCGATTTCATTGAGGTCGTCATTGACTCCTGAACCTGCGTCGGTGAGGGTGCGGATGACTCCGTCCAGGTCATCGAACATCGCCTTCCAGACAGTCTCTTCGTCATCGTACTCCACGTAGATGTCTCCGGCCCTGACCTTGGTGTAAGGAATCGGGCCCTGGAGGGATGCCACTTCCTGCATTGCGAAGATGCGGGTGAGCTGGGCGATGGCGTAGATTATGCCCTCCTCCTTGGTGCTCTCCTTGATGATGAAGTAGTTGGAGTAGATTTTGGTGAAGAAGGTGTTGGTCGTGGACTGGTTCCAGCCTTCTTCCGCATTGAAGTAGGCGAAGGTGGCGGTTCCCTTGCCCCAGTTGTGAGGAGCCGTGATCTGGCCGCTGTAGCAGGCCCACATGCAGTTGTTGAACTGGCATTCGTTCTGCTGCGGGCTAGCATATACATTGAACATCGCGCTCAGCAGATCCCTTACCGGCACTCTGGTCGGCTGGTAGGGATTGCGGTTGTATTCCTCGAACTTGCCGATGCAGCCGGAGAGGCATATTGCTGAGGCGAGTATGCAGATTATCTTTTTCATATTCTGTATCATGCTTTCAATCATTGGGTTATACGTTAAAACTGAAGCCGGACATTGAAGCCGGCACTTCTGGTGCTCGGAAGCATGAATGAGTCGAAGCTCTGGTAGTAGTTGGATGACACCGCAGTGGTGAGTTCCGGGTCGAACGGTGCCTTGCAGTATATCATCCAGAGGTTTCTGGCGACGAATCCGAGAGTGATTCCGCATTTGTCCGCGAACCATTTCCGCGGAAGTGTGTAGTTCAGGCTCATTTCCCCGAGCCTGAAGTTGGTGGCGTCGTAGGTGTAGTTCGTGACAATGCTGGAGATGGTCTGGTAATAGTTCTTGGCATTGACCGTGCCCTGGTTGATCGGTACACCGCCATTGTCCCTTGCCGCTGCCGAGGCCTCCGAAACTCCGTATCTGTCGAGAGTGGCCTGGGTCTCGCTGATGACAATGCCGCCAATCCTGCCGGTGAACGTCATTCCGAGGCTGATGCCATTCCATCCGAAGTCGAAGCTCAGACCCATGTTGGCCTTCGGGAGGATGGAGCCGATCTTGAATCTCTCCACCGTCTCGACCGCAAGTCCGGTGTTCGGGTCATCGAGAATGTAGCCGTTGAGATCCCTCTTGATTCTCTTCGAGGCATATACGTCACCGGTGGAGCCTCCCTTGCGGAGAATGATGCTGGCGTCAGTCTGGCCGAAGCCGCCGACACCGAGTTCCTCCATCCTGATGGTTTCCCCGGTATAAGGGTTCAGGGCACCGTCAGCGAGTCTCATCACCCTGTTCCTGTTCATTGTCAGGGTGTAATGCGCCCCGAACGAGAAGTCGTTCCACTTGTGGTCATATCCGAGGGCCATTTCGATTCCCTGATTCATAATGTCGCCGCTCTGGATGGCTATGGAAGAGTATCCTGACGATGAAGGAAGGGATGCGGAGAATGTCTGGTTGAGGGTGTTGGAATGGTAGAATGTGAACTTCAGGCTGAGGTCGTTGAAGAAGTTCGCATCGATTCCGACCTCCCAGGACCTGGTTCTTTCAGGTTTCAGGTCGTAGTTCGGATAGGATGTGGTGGTGTTCCACGATTTGCTCTGCTCATTGTACGGATAGGAGGCTGTGGTCATATACCTGCCGTAGGAGTTGCCCACTTCGGCGTATGAGCCCCTGACCTTCAGGAATGAGAGCCAGTCCGGTGCATCGAAGAGGCTTGAGATGATGGCAGAGAGTCCCGCACTAGGATAGGAGAATGACTTGTAGTTCGAGAAAGCCAGCTCGGACTCCCAGTCTGTTCTCTCTGTCACGGTAAGGTAAATGAGTGATTTCCAGCCGATTTCCGCACTGGCAAATACGGCCTGCGCCTGGTCGTGCCATCCGCCCTGCTTAGGTTTCCATCCGCGCTCGAACTTGATGTTGTGGACCGCGAAGAAGTTCGGTATGTCGAGCCCTCCGTCGTATCCGATGTATTCCTGACGGGTATCGTCGATGCTGGCTCCGACATTGATGTTGACAGACCAGTCGCCGAACTTCCTGTCCATCGTGGCAATGACGTCGGCGTAAGTGCTGAACAGTGAGGTCTGGATGTCCCTGTAGTTGCCGTGCTCGCCGGAGAAGAGCAGGTCGGTGGAGGCGTACATCTTGTAAGTCAGCCTGTTGGCGTAGTTGTCAACCTTCACCCTGCCGCTTATGTTGAGCCACGGGGTTATGTTGTATTTCAGGGAGGCGTTCAGCATATACCTGGTCTTCCTGTTCTCCCTGAGCTCCCTGTTCTGTACCCAGTAAGGGTTCTGGAGCCCGGATGTGACGCTTCCGTAAGGCCAGTACTGGACATTGTAGCCCTTGGCCTCGTCCCATCTCTCATAAAGCCTGATATTGTCGAAATCCTCGCTTCTCGGCATGAGGTAGAGTCCCGGGAGAGGGTTGAAATACAGTCCCTGCGCCACGAGGTTCCGGTCATCCTGGAGAATGTAGTTGCCTCCGAAGTCGAACACGAGCCTGTCCCCGAGGAAGGTAGTGGTATTCCGCGCGGAGAAGTTGTAGCGGTTGTATCCGCTGTTCGGCAGGATGTTGGTGGAATTGGTTGCGGAAGCCGAGGCGTAGGTCTGGTTCTTCTGGTTTCCTGTGGAGAATGATATGGAGTTGATTTCGTCCAGACCGGTGCGGAAGAATTTCCTCGGGTCGTAGTCATTGTCCACTCTCTCGCCCCAGGATGTGATGTCATTGGCATTGTTGCCGTATCTGCTCTGCATCTCGGGCATCTTCGCCACGGTGGAGAATGTGGTGGAGTTCGAGTAGGAGAGGGTGGTCTTGCCGGCCTGGCCCTTCTTTGTGGTCACGAGGACGACTCCGGCAGCTGCTGCATTGCCGTAAAGTGCTGCCGCTGAAGGGCCTGTAAGCATTGTCACGCTTTCGATGTCCTCAGGGTTGATATCGGCGACACCGTCAGTTCCAGGCTGGTCCGACATAATGCTGCCCGAGCCTCCGAGGTTCATGTTGTACATCGGTACACCGTCGATGACGTATAGCGCAAGGTTGGACTTGGTTATGGACTTGACGCCTCGCATCACGACTCTGGAGCCTGAACCTGAACCGGATGCACCCGCATTGATGGTGACTCCGGCCACTTTACCGTTGAGGGAGTTCACGAAGTTGGCATCCTTGACGGCGGTGAGCCTGCTTCCGTCCACTGCCTGGACATTGTAGCTCAATGCTTTCTCGGACCTCTTGATGCCGAGCGCTGTGACTACCGTTCCTTCGAGGAATTCGGAAGATGACCTGAGCTCGATCTTGAGCCTCTGCTGCCCGGTGTAGACGATTTCCACCGTTTCGTATCCGAGACAGGAGATCTCGATCACGGCGTTCCTCGGCACTGATGACAATGTGAATTCACCGTTGATGTCGGTGACGGTGCCGTTGATGTTCTTTCCATCGGCTGAGTTTCCGGCTGTTCCTCCGGCCCGGCCGCTTCTGACAATGGCTGAGGCTCCGATGACCGGCCCGCTCTCATCCGTCACGATGCCCGATACAATGCCTTCTGTCTGGGCTGACGCCAATGTGGACGTCATCATCAGGGCTGCGGCAATAAAGGTGGACAAGGCTTTCGACAGTCTTGTCCCGATTAGCTTTTCTGACATAAAATCAATAATTCAAGTTATCGCCGCTAATATAGCATTTCTTCATAAATAATATGTCCACGGAATGATAAAAAAACAGAGGCCGGCGCTCAGGCCAGCCTCCAGTGATTCAGAAATAATAGGCAACTATTTGACATTGAACTTGGCGGAAGTCCGGATGTCATCCGATGCTGCTCCGACGTAGGCGGTGAAACTGCCCTTCTCGAGAGTCCAGCCGTCAGTGCCGTAGAACTTGAGCATGTCGGCGTTCACAGGGAAGCTGACCCTGACGGTCTCGCCCGGCTTTATGCTGACCTTGCGGAATGCCTTGAGCTCCATCACAGGACGCTCCACGCTGCATTCGTCATCACCGATGTAGAGCTGGACGATTTCCTTGCCCTCGCGGTCTCCGGTGTTGGTGACATTGACGCTGACAGTGACCTTGCCGTTCTCCGACATCGTCGTGCGGCTGATTTCAGCCTCGGAATATGAGAAAGTGGTGTAGCTGAGTCCGTGTCCGAATGCGAAGAGAGGCTTGATGTCCTTCTTCTGGGCCCAGCGGTAGCCTACGAAAATGCCTTCGCTGTAATGAGCTTCGGTCGAAGCAGGGTCATAGGCGCCCAGAGCATGTGCTCCGTTGTCCTCAAGCCTTACAGGGAATGTCACAGGAAGTTTTCCGGAAGGATTCACGTCGCCGAAAATGATATCCGCCAGGGCGGTTCCGGACTGTGAGCCGCAGTACCAGGCCTCCACGATGGCATTTACATTGTCAACCCATGGCATTGCGACTGCATTTCCGGAAACGATGACCACCGCAAGCCGAGGGTTTACCTTTGCAAGTGCTTCAATGACAGCATCCTGGCCGTATGGAAGACCGAGCCCGAACCTGTCGGAATCCTCGCAGTCCTGATGGCTGGACTTGTTGAGACCGCCAATGAAAATCACTGCGTCGGCATCCTTGGCCTTCAGGCAGGCATCTTCGATGAGTTCCTCGGCGGAACGGCTCTCCGACAGGTCCTGCCCGGTAACGACACCATTGTAGGAACCGCTTATGTCACCCACGTAGCCTCTTTCAAATTCCACCGTGACGCCTTCTCCCGCAGCAGCCCTGATTCCGTCGAGCGGCAGAACCTCCCTCTGCACTTTCAATGAGGATGAGCCTCCTCCCACTGTCATCATCTTCACGGCATTTTCTCCGACAACGAGAATCCTGCTTCCTGCCTTGCGGCTGATCGGCAGCACATTGTCATTGTTCTTGAGAAGCACGATACCCTCGTCGGCAATTCTTCTGGCGGCATCGTAATGCTCCGGTGAGCATAGGGAGCCGTTCGGCTTGTCCTTGCGCATGGCTGTCCTGAAATTAAGTCTCAGGACTCTCCGCGCCTTCTCGTTGAGCACTTCCTCGGAGGCTCTTCCGTCCCTGAGCCTTTCAAGATACGGATCGGCCAGGTAGTAGGCATCATAGCCGTTGGTGGCACCCATGGTCAGGCCGTCAGTCCAGGTTCCGAACTCGAGGTCCAGCCCGTTGGTGATGGCCTGGTCGGTATCGTGGCATCCTCCCCAGTCAGAGATCACAACTCCGTCAAATCCCCAGTCCTTCTTCAATATGTCATTGAGAATGTATTGATTATGGCAGAGATGCTGGCCTTTGTAAAGATTGTATGCTCCCATTATCGACCATGCGCCTCCTTCCTGAACCGCAGCCTTGAAGGCCGGGAGATAGATTTCGTTCAGGGTCCTGTCGTCGATGATGGCATCGTACTGGTGACGGAGACTTTCCTGATTGTTCAGGGCGAAGTGCTTCACGCAGACGGCGACACCGTTCTTCTGGACCTCCTGAATATAAGGGACAACCATTCTGGAAGCGAGGTAAGGGTCCTCGCCCATATATTCGAAATTCCTGCCGTTGAGCGGAGTCCTGTAGATGTTCACTCCGGGACCGAGCAGCACATCCTTCTCCCTGTATCTTGCTTCTTCTCCTATGCTCTTGCCGTACAATGCGGACATTTCCTCGCTCCAGGTGGCTGCAAGGCAGGTCAATGCAGGGAAGGCCACGCAGGAGTCATTGGTCCATCCCGCCTGGCTCCATTCATCCCAAAGCACCTCCGGCCTGATTCCGTGAGGGCCGTCTGTGGTCCACAGGTCAGGTATGCCGAGCCGCGGAACTCCCGCAGAGGAGAATTTGCTCTGTGCATGGAGAATCTTGACCTTCTCTTCCAATGTCATCCTGGAGAGAGCATCCTCCACCCTTTCTTCAAGAGGCCGGCTCTCGTCGAGATAGACCGGTGTCTCAGCCTTCCTTTCGGCCTGCCCGCAGGACAGGACTGCCAAGATTGTGGCAGACAAGGCGCAAATTGCTGTTGATTTTTTCATTATGTTTTGGTTTTTTGTTTCAGTTTGCCTGTTCAGCCTATTCGATATTCCGTACTGCATCCTCGAACGAGTCGCGGGAACCACGGGCCTTGTTCTTGGTCTTTGCCCTGTAGTTGTAAATTGTGTTGGCCGAGTAATGCAGAAGCGATGCGATACGGCTGGAATCAGTGATGCCGAGCTTGATCAGGGCGAAAATCCTGAGTTCCGGTGTCAGGATATCATCGCCCTTCGGTACTATTTCAGCCCCGTCGGCAAGAAGATTGTTGAACTTCTCCACAAAGTCCGGGTAGATGCTTATGAATGCCTGGTCGAACATCTTGTAGAACTCGAGTATATCATTGTCGATCGGTTCCAGCTGCTCGATCTCATCGGTAATGGCCTTGGTATTGCCCTGACGGATATATTTCAGCACACGCATCCGGTATTTTCTGAATGTACTGATATTGTCTGAAACCATTCCCAGGAAGAGTCCGATGTATTCCTGCTTGACTTTGTCCGACTCCTGAATTCGGGAGTTAAGCTTGACGAGGCGGCTGTTTATTTCCTCCAGCTCCCGGTTCCTTCTGTCGATCACCATATAGGAATCCTGAAGTTTTCCCCTGACGGCCTCTATGATGTGCTGTCTCCTGTACAGGAAGCCGACGAGAACAAGCATTATGCTGAAGAGAACGGCAAGGCAGAGGAGCAATGTCAATGTGATCCGGTTCTGCCGCTGATGCTTTTCCTGATATGCGGACTCGATCTCCGGGAAGAGCCTGGTTATCTGCCACGGACGGAGTTTGCCGTTGAAATACAGCGCATCAACCATGCAGTGGTCAGCAGCATACCTGAAAGCCCTCTCGATGTCGCCTTTCCTGAACATCAGGCCGGAAATGTCGTTGAGGGAAGAATAATCCCTTGTCCCGCACATGATGTCGGCTATGGCGGAGCGGATCAGCCAGTCTTCCTTTTCCTCCGGCTCGTTGAAAGTGCAGGCGTAATAATATGCAGCCTCGGCATATTCGCGCGAGTTCTCGGGACTTACATCCAGCATTGCCCTGGCGTGTTTGCGGGTGTTTTCCATATCTGAGACCTCGTGGAATGCCTCTCTTTTGAGGTTGTGCCACTGCCAGCTGCCCTCATCTGTGAGCCTGAAGAGCTTATCCCTGTACAAGTCCCTGTTTTTCAGCTTGTTGTCGTATGATTCAGGGGTTGATGTATAAGCCATTGTCTCGCCCCAGTACGTGTGTTCAGCCTCATAGTAGCTTCTCAGGGCTATGTCAGGGATATCCGCATGTCTGTAATGCTCCAGAATGTCATTCGCCTCCACGGCATATCCAGCCTTCACATAGGTCACTGCAGTACTGAAATCGACTATGGCGGCAAGGTCCGGCCTTCCTGCCTTTCCGGCAGCCTCCCCGGCATGCCCTAGATAGACGAGAACGGAGTCCTTGCTGTTGGCCCTGTATGCATCGGCAAGTCTCATGTCAATATTGAACACCTGCTCCGGGTCGGTCTGCTCATTCAGAACCTCTTTCAGGACATTCACCTTGTCATTGAAATAACCTGCATACAAAGCCTTGTTTTCCAATGTCTTGTCAAGTGTTTCAAGAAGCTGCCGGTCCTCTTCCCCTGAACAGGAGAGGACCAGCAGCAACATGAAAAGCGGTTTTATTCGGGGAAAATACATCAAAAAAATCTGTTTTTCCTGCAAATATAAGAATTATCCTATATTTTCCTGAAGTCGATGGTGACATCAAACTTGCCGCCGTTGAGCGCAGAGCAGTCTGTAACAGTCATCCTGTATTTCGCACCCACTTCAAGCGGTTTGTATACCTTTGTATCACCATCCATATGGTCAAGGATGAGCTCTACGTTTCCATTGACTTCCAAGTATTTCTTAGCCTCATCCGTCAGGGTAACGTTACCCCACTCATCACCCCAGCCTGCCTGGCCGAAGAACTTGAAAGATATTTCAGTTGCACGCCAGCAGTTTCCGACAGGAGTCATATCTCCATCCTCGCAGGCGGTTCCTGTGAACTGGTAAACTCCGTCCTCTATCTGCGCGAGAGTAATCAGGAGGCCTCCATCCCAGGCCAGCTGCTGAGCCATTGCAGGGTAGCCAACGCCCCATCCCATGAAGGTGATGGCCTTTTCATTGGCGTATGTGGCAGCCTTTCCGTCTTCCTTGACGTGCCTTACGATGACGTATTTGTTCTCGATATTGAGCTCGAATGAGTAGAAGCCGGTGATGGCATTGAACTTCAGACCTTCAGCTGTCAGTTCGAAATGATCACTGTCAATAATCCATTCGAGAGGGTTGTCGATGCCTGTGAAAGAAATGATGCTGTTTTTCTCAACCTTTACTGCAGGTACTTTGAAGCCGACTTTTTCATCTTCTGTCAAATCTTCAGGAATTGAGTCAAGTGATTTTGCAGCTTCGATAAGAGCAAGACCGCCTCCTGCAACAATACCTTCTTCAAGAGCAGCTTTTGTAGCAGCAATTGTATCTTCTACGCGGAATTTCTTTTCTTTCATTTCTGTTTCTGTCGTAGCACCAACATTGATTACAGCAACACCGCCTGCAAGTTTTGCAAGACGTTTCTGAAGTTGTTCTTTGTCATAAGAAGAAGTTGTTTTTTCAATCTGGTTTTTGATTTCGCTGACACGTTCAGAAATATTTTTCTTTGTGCCTGCACCGCCTACGATTGTAGTATTGTCTTTGTCAATCTTTACAGATTTTGC
>SFPH01000205.1 GCA_004552115.1 Bacteroidales bacterium | reverse complement strand
CACGGAATACTACAGGATTCCGGGTTCAGAGAAACTCGTTTCAACCTCGGAGTTCGAGGGAAAGAAAATGCTCAAGGTCACTCCGGAGGCATTGACCGTTATGGCCAATACCGCTTTCAGGGATGTAAGCTTCCTCCTTCGCCGCAGCCACAATGAGCAGGTTGCGAAGATTCTTTCAGACCCTGAGGCAACGGCCAATGACAAATACGTGGCCCTGACCTTCCTCCGCAATGCTGAGGTGGCCGCAAAGGGCAAGCTCCCTCTCTGCCAGGATACCGGTACAGCCATCATCCACGGCGAGAAGGGCCAGCAGGTATGGACCGGTTTCGAGGATGAGGAGGCTCTCTCCCTCGGAGTGTTCAAGACCTATACCGAGGAGAATCTCCGCTATTCCCAGAACGCTCCTCTCGACATGTACAATGAGGTGAACACCAAGTGCAACCTTCCTGCGCAGATCGACATCGAGGCCGTTCAGGGCGACGAGTACCGTTTCCTGATGGTCACCAAGGGAGGCGGCTCGGCCAACAAGAGCTATCTCTATCAGGAGACCAAGGCCAGGATTCAGAATCCGGGAACTCTCATTCCTTTCCTCGTGGCCAAGATGAAGAGCCTCGGAACCGCAGCCTGCCCTCCATATCATATCGCCTTCGTGATCGGAGGAACCTCTGCCGAGAAGAACCTTCTCACGGTGAAGCTTGCCTCCACTCATTATTATGACAGCCTCCCGACCACCGGTGACGAGACGGGACGCGCATTCCGTGACGTAGAGCTTGAGAAGCAGCTTCTCGAGGAGGCTCACAAAATCGGTCTCGGAGCACAGTTCGGCGGCAAGTACATGGCACACGACGTGCGCGTGATCCGTCTTCCGCGCCACGGTGCAAGCTGCCCTATCGGATTGGGAGTCAGCTGTTCAGCCGACCGAAACATCAAGGCGAAGATCAATGCCGACGGTATCTGGATCGAGAAGATGGACGACAAGCCTTACGAACTCATTCCTGAGGAGCTCCGCAATGCCGGAGAGGGTGACGTTGTGAAGATTGACCTCGACCGCCCGATGTCGGAGGTATGCGCCGAGCTCACCAAGTATCCGGTTTCCACCCGTCTCTCACTCAACGGAACCATCATCGTAGGCCGTGACATAGCACATGCAAAGATCAAGGCCCGTCTCGATGCGGGCGAGGAGATGCCGCAGTACCTCAAGGACCATCCGATTTACTATGCCGGCCCGGCCAAGACTCCGGAAGGAATGCCTTGCGGCTCAATGGGACCTACAACTGCCGGCAGAATGGACCCATACGTGGACGAGTTCCAGGATCACGGCGGAAGCATGATCATGATAGCCAAGGGTAACCGCAGCCAGCAGGTTACGGATGCCTGCAGGAAGCACGGCGGATTCTACCTCGGATCCATCGGCGGCCCGGCTGCCATCCTTGCCCAGAACAATATCAAGTCCATCGAGTGCGTGGAGTATCCTGAGCTCGGAATGGAGGCCATATGGAAAATCCGCGTGGAGGACTTCCCTGCATTCATCCTCGTGGATGACAAGGGCAATGACTTCTTCAAGCAGTTCGGAATATAATGTCCAGCTTTTCTGAAGAAAAATATAACGAACTGATTCAGAGTATATTCCTGCGTTTTCCCT
Source organism: Bacteroidales bacterium (assembly GCA_004552115.1). The sequence continues at coordinate 3,186 of SFPH01000205.1, read as the reverse complement.
CAGTCCAGAACGTCTCTTTCGGGGAGGCGTACAAGCCGGGTCTTGAGAGAATGGAGGAATTCAGGGAACTGCTCGGGAACCCTGATGGGAGATACAGGACTGTCCACATTGCCGGGACCAACGGCAAGGGCTCCACTGCCAGCATGCTGGCCTCGGCTCTTGCCGCCTGCGGTCTGAAAGTGGGCATCTACACATCTCCGCATATTCTGGATTTCAGGGAGAGAATGAGGATCGTTGACGGGAGGAAGTCTTCCGCCGACGGTCCTTCCCTCGTTACTGAGGAATACGTGTATGATTTCCTGACCAGGTACAATGACGATCTGGACCGGCTTCAGCTCTCGTTTTTCGAGATTACCACCGGCCTGGCTTTCAGATGGTTCGCCACCAATGTCATCACTCCGGAGCTGAGCGTGATCACCAGCATCGGACTTGACCATTGCGATCTGCTCGGCAATACCCTGGAGGAAATCGCCGCAGAGAAGGCCGGAATCATCAAGAAAGGCGTGCCTGTGGTTGTCGGAGGCCACCCGGCAGAAGAGGTGGCGGCCGTATTCAGGAAAAAGGCAGGGGAGATGCAGTCCCGCATTGTCTTTGCGGATGTCGTGCAGCCCTCCCTGTGGAAAGACCATTCTTCATTCATAATGGAGGGAATGGATTTGAGGGGAGGATATCAGGAGATGAATCTCCGGACGGTTCTTGCCTCTCTGGACGTGCTTGGGCAGCTCAGCCCGGAACTCCGCATCACTGGGATGGAGACGGCGGAGGCGATTATGCATACTGCCGTGCGGACCGGTTTCCACGGAAGATGGGAGAGACTCTCGACCTGTCCTGACGTCATCTGCGACATAGGACACAATGCTGCCGCCCTTGCCAACAACTTCGCCCAGCTGAACGGATATCTGGACAATGATACATATTCCTCGCTCATAATAGTTTACGGGGTGATGGCTGACAAGAATCTGGAGGATATTCTCCCGCTTTTCCCGGAGAGGGCCACCTGGATTTTCACGACTCCGCATACCCGCAGGGCAATGCAGGCATCGGAAATCAAGGCCCGTTACGATGAATGGTGCAGTTCCAACGGGCGCTCCTCCGCAATGTCGTACGTCTGTGACGATGTACGTTCCGCAGTGGCCCTGGCCATCAGGACTGCCGGGCAGTTTGGCGGGAATCCGCTCATATACATCGGAGGCTCGACCTTCGTGGTCTCCGAGGCTATGCCGTGTTTCCGTTAGGGAAGGCGTGCAATACTTCTGATAATCCGGCATTTATATTGTCGGATGACAATTGTGACCGCAATGAAGAAAATTACATTGGCATTGTTTACGGCTATTGTCGTGACTGCCGCTACAGCATTGACTATGAACGCATTCTTTAACAACAAGCCTTCCGGTGAAGATCAGGAAGGACACGTCCTCACCGAGATGTGGGCGGAATATGCCAAGGCTGAGGCTGCGGATCTGCCTCTCAGACAGATTGAGATTCTCTCCAGAATCAAGACTGAGGCGCTTTCCCGGAAACTGGCCTGGGATTTCTACGATGCGGGCAGGAAATATGTCTCAGTGTCGGTGTCCCGCAACTGGAAACTGCGTGACAGCCTTGAAGCCGGATTCAGGGAAGAGATCCGTCAGTCCTCCGTACCTACGGCCAGGTTTGCATACATGATGGACTCCCATGACGCCCGTCCGGAAGAGGTGCTCGCTTTCCTCAGGGACAATGCAGGTGTGATGAAATCATCCCGGAATCACGGTTTCTACGGAATGTCTTTCAGATATGGTGGAGACCGGCTGGCGGCACGTGAATACAGGAGGAGTCATTACAGGAACGACTGGCAGTTTGCGATGTGGACATTGCTTAATACTTGCGGCAGATGCAATGTCAGGAATAGCGAAATTTATGCGGAACTTTCTGAATATGAGAAGGATAACTATCCTTTCGGAACATTGCTGGAATACTGTGCCATTCCGTACGGATATGGCTGTGACAGGGAGAAGTCCAGGGAGGAACTGAAGGCATTTGCCGGAAAATACGACGGAAAGGCCGTGTCTGCATGGGCAAAGGCCGACCTTCTGGACATGGAGTTCTCCGATCTGAATGACAATGATGCGGATGCGGAGGCCTATCGTGAACTTACGGGAAATGCCGTGAGCTGATGAAGGAGATCAAGGCTTATTCCGGGGATGAGGCTGAGCTTGTATCGGAACTCAGTTCTCCTGCCAATCTTGCGGACAGGCTATCTTCCAGGAACATTGACATCGATGTGAAGGATGGAAGGGCTGTAATTGTCCTTCAGAATCTGGACAAGGTCAAAGTGAGCATATTGCGGTCAGGCAAGGCCCTGTCCGATACCACATTGGTCAATGAAAGGCGCAGTTTCTACGTCGGGGATACTCTGGAATACTCCCTGCCGGCCCTGGATGACGGCACTTACGAAATCAGGGCTTCTTCAGGCAATGCCAAGGCAGTCCGGGACTTCCAGATTTACAGGGTTTCATTGGCACTCAGGCGGGAGGAGTCCGGGCTCTGCGCATATGCGGCCGACTGGAAAACCGGTGAGCCTGTGGGCAAGGCTGATGTGCGGCTTTACAAGAACGGAAATCTTATCGCCGAGGCCAAGGATTTCATTTTCAATGGTTTCACGACTTTGCCGGAAGAGATGGCAGCCAAGATAACAGGCCGCTCCAGCTATGAGATGGACTGCTCATATACGGACAATGACGGACTTAGGAAGTCGAGCCGCCGCATTTCCTGGAGCAATTGGCGGTTCGACAGACCGGAGTCGTTCAGGGAAGAACTTGACGGAGAAATCTTCACGGACAGAAGGGCATACAACCCGGGAGACAAGGCTGAGTTCAAGGCCATATTCTTCCGTACTGACTATCAGAACAGTGCTTCCGTAGTTCCGGAGGGTAAGTCGGTGGAGGTGTCAATGTTTGATTCAGAGCATAATCTTGTCGAGAAGAAGACATTGGTTACCAATGAGTTCGGTTCTGTAGCCGGAAGTTTCGACATCCCTTCAGGCGTGCGGAACGGCATGTTCTCCATTGAGGCGAAGTTGGGGAGCGGCAGCGTATCGGGCACTTTCCGCGTGGACGAGTTCGTTCTCCCTGCATTCGACCTTGAATTCGATGAGACTGACAGGATTTATCTTCCGGGGGACAATCTGGTATTCTCCGGCAAACTTGT
>SFPH01000204.1 GCA_004552115.1 Bacteroidales bacterium | reverse complement strand
TAGGTTCGAAGGTACGTGACCGCTCTTTCATAGTCCCTGTCCCTTATCGCCTGCACGCCCAGCATATATGTCGTATCGAGTTCGGTGGTGTGTACCGTGTCCTTGACCATCCCGAGCCGGTCGAGGTCGGAGACGCTTTTCCTGAGTTCACCATATTCCTCCTTCTGTGCATCCGCAAGGATGCTGTCACTCCCTACCAGGGCATCGAGCATCGTCCAGTTCTCCCCGCCGTTGCGGGCGATGAACCTTATATCGGGGCGGTGCACCGCATGCACCACCTCACCATCCTCGCCGATGCTGAACCCATCCTCCCTCTCCAGGGAGTCACGGTAATGACTGACGAAGTCCTCAAAGTACCGGCAGACGGACTCGCTGCGCCTCTGCGCGAGGATGCGGTTCGCCCTCTCCGACCCCTCCGGGGATGCAGACGCCGTGACGACTATGGAGTCAAGGTCATAGACGGTATCCTCCACAAGCCTGGCGAGGTTGCCCCGTATTCGTCCTATCTCGTCACGGTTATTCGAGAGGGAGATGTCGATGTCCGCACTGCCCGAGGCGAAGTCCACATAGCAGGCGGTGTTCGCCTGTGCCCTGCGCTCGATGACCTTCGTCAGGTACCGTTCCGTCCCGTCGACAAAGGACGATAGGCTGCTGATGTAGAAGGTCAGAGGCTCACTCCGGGACATCAGGTAAACCTTCCTGTCTGCCTCCCACACCTCGCCGGAAAGGACGATGTCCACCTTGCGGAGCTTTGGCCTTGTGGCAATGGTCTGTACATAGTTGTATATGAAGTCGCCGTTGACATCCCTTATGACGGTATCGAGGCGAATTCCTTCGGTGACGATCGGGACCTTGACGTACCTGCGGTACATCCTGCCGGTAAGTTTCTTCTTGCGGTTGTTCCACCTCTTGGCAATCTGGTTGGTGTAGTGCTCCACAGCCTGCCGCTCGGTAACGCCGTACACGGAAGCGAACTGCTCGTCGGAGACCTCCGAGGAGTCCTTCTTGAAAGCGAACACCTCGGGGATGTTCCTCTCGAGGAAGAGCTCCAGCTGCCACAGGTTGATGAACCGCGTGGTGTCGCTGACTATAGAGGCGAGGAAACGCTCGTACTGCTGGTAGCCCCTGAGCTGCGCTTTCCTGTACTCCCTTCCGGTGATGATAACCGGCTCAAGGCGTATGCTGTCCCCGAGGACGAACATGTCAGGGAAGAAGCGCAGCTGCCACCGGGAGTCCTGCATCGCCTCCGGGACGGTGACCTGGAACTCCAGGTCCACCTTTCCGTGGCGCTCGGCCACGTTGCGGAAGCGGGCGGTGACCACGGCTGCATCGATAACGTCGTGCGCCACCATCTCACCGTCCTCGTCCTTCACGGCGTTCATCAGGAACATCTCCTCTCCGTTCAGGCCCGTCACCCTGATGGTGTCCCGGGACTCCCGGCGCAGCATCTCCAGCGAGGGGAACTGCTGCCCGTCATCGCCCCGGAGCTGCAGCCGGGCGGCAACCGAGTTCTCCGACAGGCTTCTGGCCTTTCGGGAAACTGCGCAGGCGCTCACCATCAGGAGAGCCGCGGCAAGTACTATGGCACCACCTCTTCTCACTTCCCTCCTCCGGATATGGTGTATGAATGCTTGCCGCCCTCTACCTTGGTGCCGTTCAGTACGACGGTCTCATCCGTGCAGGTCACATTGACCCTCACGCCGAGAAGAGCTTCGAAGTCAAGGGTGATATGGTGGACTGAAGAATCCACCACATAATTGGAATATCCATCGTCGACCTGCCACCACTGCTCTATGCCGTCCATTACATCCAGCCATTCGGACACCCATTTGGTGTTCTTGATTGTGATGTTGCTGAGGGTTGTCTCAAGCAGCTCGGTTGCAGTGAGGTCGTACCAGAATCCGGTCTTGGGAACGGAGCGCTCGAGTGTCACCACGTCGCAGAGCTCCTTCCACTCGGTGAAGTAATCCAGCCTGCCTTCGACATTGGAGCAGCGGTGATACTTGCAGTTTCCCCTGACCACGAGGGAGTCCCTCACTGCCAGCGAGAGCGAGTACGGGTTGCTGCGGACCATCAGACGGGTCTTGCCCGTAGACGGGCTGCGGGCGATCTCCACATCCACGTCCGGGTAACGCAGCGGCTCGGAGAACCGGAACGAGGAACTGCGCACCTGGTCCCCGTGTGTGAGTTCCACATCCACATCATGGGTGCCGGGACGCACTACCGTCAATCGATACCGTTCCGTCATAGTCCCTGTCCGCCACGCCCTGGGCAAGAGTCAGGAGCATTGTCGATGTCCCGGCCGACTGGTCGGTAGACACCTCGGCATGCAGGGAGAAAGGCTCATATGTAACCGTGAATGCCATCTCCGACTCACGTGAGTACAACTCGGTAGCGAGCCGGAAAGAAGCCAAGTGTTCCCCTGCCTTCAGTACCGGAAGACGGTATGTCACCGGCCCTTTGGAGAAGTCAAGCGCAGAACCGGATTCAAACGGAGCACCGCCGTCTTCTGCAAGGACCAGTGAAGGGTCACTGTCGATAAGATATGTGAGGGTGTATTCCTTTTCCGGGCATCCTTTTTCAAGAGAAAATGTGATAAGGTTGTCTTCCCCGGAGAGCAGATGCTTTGCCTCAAATTCGAAGGAGTTGTCGCTGACCTGTATCGGCTCGTTGCAGGAGACTGCCACAATAAGCGCCGCGACAGAGAAGAGGATTGTCTTTTTCATTTTTGTGATATTTTCAGAATGTGAACATCAGAGACACCAGGACATCATTGGGCAGGATGAAGGCTTTCGCTCCCTGCTCGTCGATCCTTCCGCAGGTCGGGCAGCTGTAAACCGTGTATTTCTTGTATCCGCCCCAGAATCCCAGGCCGAAATCCAGATTGATGTTGCGGTGCAGCATGAGTGAGTATCCGGCAGACAGGCCGGCTCCGAAGGCATCCCCTTCCTCAGTGCGTGGGCTGCGGATGCCTCCGCGGTTGTATTCTTCCCACTGGGCCTTTGCTCCGAGCCACCAGCCGGAATAGACATTCCAGAACCAGAAACGGGTTCCGGCACTTGCCGTCCTGCGGGAATCGCGCATCTCACCCCATTCACCTCTGAAGCTCCAGGGATTGTACATGAAACCGGCATTGACACTCCAGTGACGGGCTACGGCGAACGAAGCCTCTGCATTGACTGTGAGGAAATCCGCATATCCGAGAGCGTTCGTGGATACGGACAGTTTCTGCGCTCTGGCAGAGCAAAAGGCAATGGAAAGGAGCACTGCCATCAAGATCATTCTTCGTCCCATAACTGCCGTTAATTGTCATTCCACCAAGCATCCTCGAAGACCGGTGTCTCCGGCCATACCGTGAACCTCTCCTTGTCATAGTCCAGCAGGGTCAGACTGAGGCTTATGTTGTGGACATAGCGTCTTTCACGCAGCTGTGCCAGCTTCTTCATAACTTCAGGAATCGGAACCCTGGTCCCGGAACGGTACCATCTCGACTTGTATGTTTTGTGCACCAGAACATAGTCGCTCTTTCGTCCGCTGGTGAATTCAATCAGTACCGCGAAGTTGTAGTCCATCTTCTCCCCGGACTCCATATTGACCCACATCTCCTTCGGATTGCCTTCATCGTCAAAAGTGGCTTCAATGGTAGCGAAACAGTTCTCCCTGACACGTACGTGGCACAGGCTTTCTATCTCGGGGAATCCTTTCGGCCAGATGCGCAATGTCGTGTCCCCCGTTCTGATTCCACGGAGCTTGAGGTCATTGCCGATGGCCTTCACATCAACGACGGACTGGTCCATGACCTGGAATTCAATCTGCATCCCATTGCATTCACGCGGGATGAGAGCGACCTTGACTGTCGCATACTGATGGTAGTCCAGGCAGACATCCCTGTCAGCGAATATTGCGGTCGGAACCATATCCGGTGCCTGAAGGACACTGTAATGCAGCTCTTCCGTGACCGTCTCTCCGGTCGATTTCATGAAAGTGAGCCTTAGCACTCCGAATCCGTCAAGACTTACCGGATCGGTCTTTATGCATACAGGTTCGTCTCCGAGAGGCCGGAAGACTCCAGGAGGCAGCAGTTCATCACGGAGATAGACTCCGTATCCGTTGTCCCCGGCAGCGACACTCACAAGCGTGTTTAGAGGAGTGACGAATATGCAGAACTGCGAACCGAGCCCGACCCGGTCTGTCTTCATTACAATGTAGTACTCCGGATTGGGTTCTCGGTTCTGGACCGGAACTTCCGGACTCTTTCCGGTCAAGCCCTTGATAAGCTTCTGGAAAGACAGTTTCTCCGATGCATTCTGTTCGCTCATATATCGTTTTCTTTGTTTTCAATGAAACCGGGCGGCCTTCACAGGTGGCCCGGGATTAGGTTTATACGTTAGTTTTTAAAAGATGTATAAATGGGTTTACAACCTAGAAATCATAATGTATGTTCACGCTGCCCTCGTAATGGATCCATCCCATCGGTGAACCGAATGTCAAAGGGACCGTACCCCGCAGGCTTATGCCGAGCCGTTTCAGCGGATAGACTTCCAGTTCGAGGCTTGCCTGTACTCCGTAGATGAACGTATTCCTGGCGATTCCTGTGTCTATGTACCCGGGCAGAGTCCTGTACGGATCGCTGATTTCGTCACCGATGAAGACCCCTCCCCCGCCGTAAAGGCTGATGACACGGGACCTTGCCGATGCTATCCTTGCCATGACATTGCCCTCTGCACATATCTCGGTGTAATGGAGAGTCGCACCGGAGTCGGTCATCGAACAATAATTCCTGTTCAAAAAGCACAAAAAGAATGCGAATTCTCGTGGAATCCCCAAACACCTTAAACAATTCCGCCAGATCATAAAGTTCCGTCTCTTCCGGAATCGTATCATTTACAATTTTAAGCAGATCTTCATGCACGCATTCTTCGCTGCAGCATTCTACTTCTTCATTTTTTCCTGCCATGTTTTTTCTCCTATTTTTCCTGTCAGGCGTTACGCCCCTCTGTTCCAAGCTTGCGCCCCGCTTCTTTTTCC
>SFPH01000203.1 GCA_004552115.1 Bacteroidales bacterium | reverse complement strand
CTCGTCGGTGTATCTGACCATTTCCTTTCCCGTGACGGGGGAATAGGCCCTGGAGGCCCTGGCATAGAGAAGTCTCAGAAAATCAAATATTTCCGTGATGGTCCCGACCGTGGATCTGGGATTGTTGCCGGTCGTTTTCTGTTCAATGGCAATGATCGGGCTAAGGCCGTTGATCTCCTCCACGTCCGGCTTCTCCAGCACGCCCATGAAATGCTTGGCGTAAGTGGAGAGGGTGTCCATATATCTTCTCTGCCCCTCGGCGTATATGGTATCGAAGGCCAATGAGGATTTCCCGCTTCCGCTCAATCCGGTCACGACCACGAACTTCCCCCTCGGGATGTCGAGGCTGACGTTCCTGAGGTTATGGGCTCCCGCGCCCCTGATTTCGATATATTCAGTTTTCTTGTCTGTCATAGTCAAATCCCCGCAAAAATACAAAATATCAGGGAAAATGCTATGGCTTATAGAACTTGTCGAACATGCTTTCCAGATAATCCCTGTCCCTGATCAATCCGTGCAGTTCCCTGAGCTTCGCCGCATTGTCCGACTCGGGAATCCAGAGCCGGAGATATCCTCCCTCCGCATATTTCTCATTGAGATGCTCCAGCATCCTGTTCCAATGCCCTTCCCTGTCCAGTCCGGGATAATGCGAAAGTCCGTACTGGACCGTCCTGCGGATTATGGTCTCGGGATCGATCTGCCGGTCAGCCTCGGCGACAATCTTGCCGTATATGCTGCGCGGTTCGTGGTCGCTCGAAGCCCTGTGGTCCTCCACGGCCCGGGCCATTGTCTCTATCTGGTCCTTATCGAACCATTGCCTGAGGCACTGGTCGGAACGGATTATTCTTCCGGACTCGAGATGGTGGGTCTTCCTGTCCACGGCCAGGCCGGTATCGTGATAAGCCGCTATGACATATACCATATCCCTGTCCACGTCATAGTGCTCCGCCAGTTTCAGGCTCTGCGCAATGACGTACTCCACGTGGTCCCGCCTATGCGCCGCATCGAAGCCGTCGTATCGCGGAATTATCTCTGTTTCAATGTATTGTCTTAATGTCTTCATCCCTTGACGGAGAGCTCCGGCCTAATATCCAGTGTAGCTCCATGGGGTAATTGCCCGAAGTTCCTCCTTGACGGAGTCGGAGACCTCGAGGGAAGTGATGAAATTCTCCATAGTCTCCTCGTCAATGCCCTTGCCCGTACGGGTGAGAGCCTTGAGGGTTTCGTAAGGATTAGGGTAACCCTCGCGGCGGAGAATGGTCTGGACAGCTTCGGCCACTACGGCCCAGTTCCTTTCCAGGTCTGCGTGGAGGGCATCCTCATTGAGAATGAGCTTGCCGAGACCCTTGCTGAGGGATGCGAAGGCGATCAGGCCGTGGGCTACCGGCACGCCGACATTCCTGAGAACGGTGGAGTCGGTGAGGTCGCGCTGCAGTCTTGAAATCGGCAGTTTCATTGACAGAAAGGTCAATACGGCATTGGCCATACCCAGGTTGCCTTCAGCATTTTCAAAGTCGATAGGGTTGACCTTGTGCGGCATTGCGGAAGAGCCCACCTCGTTCTTGTTGACCTTCTGGCGGAAATACTCCATTGATATATATGTCCAGATGTCGCGGCTGAAGTCAATGAGAATGGTGTTGATGCGTCGGAGGCAGTCGAAAATGGCCGCAAGATTGTCATAATGCTCAATCTGGGTTGTCGGGAATGACCTCCTGAGACCCAGCGAGGCGGTGAACCTGTCGCCGAATGCTATCCAGTCGAACTGCGGGAAGGCCACCTTGTGGGCATTCATATTGCCCGTAGCGCCGCCGAACTTGGCCGGATAGGTGAGTTGGCCGAACTGCCTGAGCTGCTCCTCGATGCGGACCTGATATACCTTGAACTCTTTTCCAAGCCTGGTCGGGGAAGCCGGCTGGCCGTGGGTCTTGGCAAGCATCGGCACCTCTTTCCAGGTCTCGGCCATTTCAGTGATGGTCCCGAGGACCTTCCTGAGAGCCGGGATGTAGACTTCCTCCAGGGCCTCCTTGAGCATCAATGGCTGGGAGGTGTTGTTGATGTCCTGGGAAGTAAGGCCGAAATGCACGAACTCGGACCATTTCTCCAGACCCATCTCCTTGAACCTGCGCTTGATGAAATACTCCACAGCCTTGACGTCGTGGTTGGTGACAGACTCGATTTCCTTGACCTCCATTGCCTGCTCAGGTGTCAAATCCTTGTAAATCAGGCGCATCTGAGGAAATTTATCCCTGTCGATGTCCGCCAGCTGAGGGAGAGGAATTTCGCATAATGCAATGAAATATTCGATTTCCACCCTGATTCTGTAACGGATGAGTGCATATTCGCTGAAATACGGCCTGAGAGCCTCGGCCTTGGAAGCGTATCGTCCGTCAATCGGGGATACCGCGAGCAATGAATGTGTGTCCATCTGGTTGAGTTGTTATTTAACTGGTCTGTCCAGCCCTGTTACAATCTGCAAATATAGCCATAATTCTTCGTCCTGACAATTGTGGAATATGGATTTTTGGCGGGGATATCCTCCCGGGGCCACCGCATCGTGACAAGTTTTTGATAAAAATCTTGTATTTCAGCCAAAAATAGTCTAAATTTGCAGTCCTATTTGTGAAAACTGAATAATATAAAAACGTAAAATAATGAAAAGAACATTCCAACCATCTGTGCGCAAGCGCATTAACAAGCATGTCGACACCAAACGGACGCCGCGTCCTGAAGGCACGCCGTCGTCACGGACGCAAGAAACTTTCCGTATCTTCAGAGGAGAGGTTCTAATCCGTACCGAAATAAGATGAGAAGTGGGAGATTGGCAGAGACGCCGGTCTCTTTCTTTTTTTGTGCCGGGTCAGGGAGCCTGGTGGGCAGGCCCCCTCGTGACATTCATCTGCACACCCACCCCACAGCTATGTTAAACAGTGGGGCGGGTGTGCAGATGAATGTCACGAAGGCATCACCTGGAAAAGCATTGTCAGAATGTCGTTTCGCTGACTGAGAAGCCGTCCTCTGCAGTGGCGCTGGTGATGAGGGTGTTCATGCCGTCAAGCCGGGCGAGATAGCATTCTATAAGGTTCTGAATCACAGCTTCATAGCTCGTGAGATTCTCGTCTCCGGCAAAGTCGGAGAAGCCGCTTGGATAGCCGGCGTTGAGTGCCGTCGCGGTG
>SFPH01000202.1 GCA_004552115.1 Bacteroidales bacterium | reverse complement strand
TCTTAATTTGCTCAATCACCTGCCCGATTTGGTCAATCACTTTGCCGTCTTTAGCTTCCCATGCACGCCATTGTTTGCCGTAAATGGGACCGCCGTCTCCGTGTCCCAGCCGCCCAGTCCCTCGAATTTGGCGTTCAGCTCGCCGTACCGCCGCAGCGTATCCGCGTCGCTGTCCCCCTGCTCCATCCGCAGGGCCAGCGCATCCATCTCGTCCTTCATCCGAAACATCCGCGCGAAGGCCGTCTGCAAAACGTCCTCCACCGTGTACCCCGCCGGGTACACGGTGGAGGATGTGCTGGATACCGCCTTTGCCCGGCTCCACGCCCTGGAGGAGGAGCTGGAGCAGCTCACCGGCAGAATGGCCGCCGGAGCGCAGGACAAGGCAGTGCTGAGCCGGTACGACGCCCTGACCCAGGCCATTGAGGCGGCGGGGGGCTACGGCACCGCCGTCCGGCTGGGCAAGGTGTGCAACGGCCTGGAGATCTCCGCCGCCATGCGGGCGCAGCCCTTTGACGAGCTCTCCGGCGGAGAGAAGACCCGAGTCAACCTGGCCCGGCTGATTCTGGAGGACACCGACATCCTGCTGCTGGACGAGCCCACCAACCACCTGGATCTCCGGGCCACCGACGTGACCTCGCTTGCCGTCACCAAGCTGGACGGCTCGGCAAAGGGCGGAGTGGTGATCGGAATCGTGGACCAGATGAAGATTCCGATCAAGTTCATCGGGATTGGCGAGGGCATTGACGACCTCAAGGTCTTCGACAAGAAGGAGTTCGCAGCCTCTCTTTTCAATCCGGAGGACATTGCCGGATAACATTAAAAATTGAACAGATATGAAACTTTCTTACAGTTGGTTGAAGGAATATCTCGAGTGCGGTCTGACTCCGCAGGAGATAGCGGATGCCATGACATCCATAGGCATTGAGGTGGATTCGGTTTCCGAGGAAGAGAAATTGTGTCCGGAGGTCGTTGTCGCGGAGGTGAAGGAATGCGTCATGCATCCGGACTCCGACCATCTCCACGTTACCAAGGTCGATGACGGTACTGGTGAACTGATCACCGTGGTCTGCGGCGCTCCGAACGTTGCTGCCGGCCAGAAGGTCCTTTTCGCCAGGATCGGGGCCGTCCTTCCGGGCGATTTCAAGATCAAGAAGTCCAAGATCCGCGGAGTGGAGTCTTTCGGAATGATTTGCGCCGAGGATGAACTCGGCATCGGCAATGACCACTCAGGAATCAAGGTTCTTCCGGCTGATGCACCTGTAGGTGTCACTGCAAGGGATTATCTCGGCCTCAAGTCAGAGGCGGTAATAGAGTATGAGATCACTGCCAACAGGGTGGACGCCGCCTCCCATGTCGGAGTGGCAAGGGATCTCTATGCATATCTTAAACTCAACGGCATACCTTGCTCATTCTCCTATCCTGATGTTTCGGCATTTGCCGAAGGTGAGGGTGAGGCCATCCCTGTAGAGGTTCAGGATGTGGACGGAGCCCCTGAGTACGATGGAATCACCATCAGGGACGTGAAGGTCGGTCCGTCTCCGGAATGGCTTCAGGAGAAGCTGCTCGCAATCGGTCTCCACCCGATCAACAACGTGGTTGACATTTCCAATTTCGTGCTCTTCGAGCTTGGTCAGCCTCTGCATACCTTCGACGCTGACAAGATTGCCGGCGGCAAGGTGATTGTCCGCAGGGCCGCAGAGGGCGAGAAGATCGTGACTCTCGACGGGGTGGAGAGAAATCTTCACGCCAATGATATGGTCATTGCCAATGCAGAGGGCCCGATGTGCATCGCAGGCGTATTCGGAGGCATTGACTCCGGTGTTACAGAGTCCACCGTCAATGTATTCCTCGAGAGCGCATACTTCGACCCGGGCTCGATCCGCAAGACATCCAAGAGCCACGGTCTCCAGACAGACGCGTCTTTCCGTTACGAGAGAGGCGCTGATCCGGGAATAATTCCGCTTGCGGCAAGACGTGCAGCCCTTCTGATCCAGGAGCTTGCAGGCGGTCATATCACAGGCAAGGTTCAGGTGAACTATCCTCAGCCTATTGAGAAGAAGGTCATTGACCTCGACTATGACAGGATTGAGAACTTCATCGGAAAGAAGATCGGCCACGAGGTCATTGAGAACATATTGACCTGGCTCTCATACGATTTCATCGAGAAACGCCAGGGTGGCGCCAAGGTTGCCGCACCGTCCTATATGATTGACGTTTACCGCGAGTGCGACGTTGTCGAGGAGATTCTCCGAATCTACAGCTACAACAACATCGAACTTCCTCACCACATGAAGATGTCGGTGGGCACGACTCCGGTTCCGGATCCGGAAACCGTCCGCAACTACATCTCCAACTTCCTGGCTGCCAACGGTTTCAATGAGACAATGAACAATTCGCTCACCAAGAGTGCATACTATGCCGGTCTGGAGACATTCCCGGAGGAGAGATGCGTGAGAATCGTGAATCCTCTCAGCGCGGACCTCAATGTTTTGCGCCAGACTCTCATTCTTAACGGTCTGGAGGTGGTTGCGTACAATGTCAACAGGCAGATCGGCACACTTAAGACTTTCGAGTACGGCTCTGTATATCAGAGACTTCCGGAGACTGACGGAAAGACGCTGGCATCATACGAGGAGCATCAGTGCTTCACTCTCCTGATGTCCGGCTCGCCGGCGAGGTCCTGGAGGGAGGGCGCCCGCAAAGGCAGTTTCTATGAGCTCAAGGGCTATCTGGAACTCCTGCTCAAGAGATATGCGGTGGATATTTTCACGCTCGAGACAAAGCCTGCTCCGTCAGACATCTTTGCCGAGGGTATATCCTACAGTCTGCCGGGTACGCATGAGCCGCTTGCGGTGATCGGTACCGTTTCTCCGGCATTGGCCCGCAAGTTCGACGTGCGCCAGCCGGTATTTGCGGCTGAGATCTGCTGGCAGACGCTGCTCAAACTTGTTTCCAGAGTCAAGGTGAAGTTCCAGGAGATGCCTAAGTTCCCGGAGGTGAAGAGGGATCTCGCCGTCCTCATTGACGAGAATGTGGCCTATGCGGATCTCTGCAGGGCCGCCCAGAAGTCGGTCAAGAAGATTCTCAAGCAGGTTTCTCTCTTCGACGTTTACCGCGGAGACAAGATACCGGAGGGCAAGAAGCAGTATGCCATCAACTTCGTTCTCCAGGATCCCGAGAAGACATTGACGGACCAGGAGGTCGAGAAGGCAATGTCCAGGCTTCTGGCTACGTTCCAGAACCAGTTCGGGGCTGTTTTGAGATAGGTGTCCCTTATTGCGCCCGATGAAGAAGTCCCTTCATATATTGCTGCTGGCAGCCGCCATGCTTTCCCTCCTGTACTGCAGAAGGGAAGGCAAGGTCATTCCCAAGGAAGATTTTGCCGGTATTTATGCGAGAATGCTGCTGGTTGACCAGTGGGCCCGCGAGAATGCCCCGAGGCGTGCGGATACCTGCCTGGTCTATGCGCCGGTGCTGGCGGAGTACGGTTATGACAGGGATGACTACATTGCGAGTGTCAATTACTATATGAGGGATCCCGAGTCCTTCGGCAAGATTTTCACCGAAGTGGAGAACATCCTTCAGAAGAGGATTGACGAATTGACTTTCGAGGAGAGGCGGCGGGCATATCTGGACAGCCT
>SFPH01000012.1 GCA_004552115.1 Bacteroidales bacterium | reverse complement strand
GCCACGTTGGAAGCGTCAATGTGCTCACTCTGAATGGTATGCACCTTCACCTCGCATTCATTGGCGGCACCGGCGTGCACGAATGACTCCAGAATTGACTTGTAGGCATCCTGAAGCTCCACGTATTTGCCGACCAGGGCAATGTCGACGTGACGCTTCGGGTTGTAAAGCCGGTCAAGGAAGGCATTGAGCTTCGTGAAGTCCGGTTCCGGCAGGTGATTGAGGCCGAAATGGCTGAGTATCATCTCGTCCAGGCCCTCATGTTCCATATTGAGCGGAACCTGGTAGATGGAAGGGGCGTCGATTGACTGGATCACGTGACCAGGCTTGACATTGCAGAAAAGCGCGACCTTCCTCCTGATTTCCGGAGTCAGCTCCTTCTCCGTGCGGCAGACAATGACATCAGGGTGAACACCGGCTTGCTGGAGCATCTGTACCGAATGCTGTGTAGGCTTGGTCTTGAGCTCCTTGGCAGCTCTCAGATATGGCACGAGTGTCAGGTGGATGCTGGCCAGATCCTCCTCCGGCATTTCCCACTGGAGTTGCCTTATGGCCTCAAGGAAGGGCTGGGACTCCATGTCGCCGACGGTACCGCCGACTTCGGTGATGATGATGTCGAACTGGCCGGTCTTGCCGAGAAGCAGCATCCTTCTCTTGATTTCATCAGTGATGTGGGGAATGATCTGGACCGTCTTGCCGAGATATGCGCCCTCGCGCTCCTTGGTTATGACGGTATGGTAAACCTTGCCGGTGGTGACATTGTTTGCCTTGGTCATATGAACGCCCAGAAATCTCTCGTAATGCCCTAGGTCGAGGTCTGTCTCCGCACCGTCATCCGTAACGTAGCACTCGCCGTGCTCATAGGGATTCAATGTACCCGGGTCTATGTTGATGTAGGGGTCAAATTTCTGGATGGTGACTCTTAATCCCCTGGCCTGTAGAAGCTTAGCCAATGATGCGGCAATGATTCCTTTACCGAGGGAGGAGGCTACACCTCCGGTGACGAAGACATACTTTGTGTTCATACCTGATTTGGTTAATGTCCCGCTCGCACGGAACTTATGTTATTTGTTAACGTTTATCAGGGATGCAAATTTAGGCAAAAATTCCTTTTCATGAAGAATTTTTCCGTATTTTTCACATCGTGCCCTCGGTGTCGCCGTACTCTTCCCGCAGTCTCGCCAGCTCAACTTTCAGGCTGTCAGCGAGATTCTCATATTCCGGCTTTCCGTAGAGATTATGAAGCTCGGCCGGGTCATTCTCCAGGTCGTAAAGCTCGTAGAATTCCCCGTCACCGTAGAACCTTATTAGTTTGTACCTTTCCGTCCTCACTCCGAAATGTCTCATTACCATGTGCTCGGCAGGATATTCGTAGAAGTGGTAGAACAATGACTTCCTGTCCAGTTTCTCCCCTTTCAGGAGCGGAACGAGGGAGATTCCATGCATTTCCTCCGGAACCCTGACTCCGGCAAGTTCGAGGAAGGTCGGGGCAAAGTCAATGTTCTGCACCATATCCTTGACTTCCCCGCGGCGGTCAAAGCCTTCCGGAAGTCTCATTATCAATGGGGTATGCATAGACTCCTCGTACATGAAACGCTTGTCGAACCAGCCGTGCTCGCCCATGTAGAAGCCCTGGTCGGAGGTATAGACGACGAGGGTGTTCCTGTCCAGCCCGGCATCCCTGAGATAGTCCAGGACCCGTCCTACATTGTCATCAAGGCTCTTCAGCACCTTGGCATAGTCCCTCATATATCTCTGGAACTTGAACTCGGCCAGGTCCTCGCCTTCAGGATTCTTCTTATGGAAATCATCGGTCAGACCCTTGTAGAATTCATCGTATACAGCCCTGTCCTCAGGATCAAGACGGCCGATATAACTCTGATACAGACCGGAAAGCCTGGTCTTGTCGCCCTCCCTGAACATCTTTATGTCATAGGCGATGTCCATATCCCTGGCTATGTTCATTTCCTGCTTCTGCGCAGCGGCGCGGCCCGCATAGTCATCATTGAAGGTCTCCGGAATAGGGAATGTTACATCCTCATATTCATTAAGATACTTAAGGTCAGGCAGCCAGTTCCTATGGGTGGCCTTATGATGTATCATGATGCAGAAAGGCTTCGACTTGTCCCTTCCGTTCTCAAGCCATTCCAGGCTCTTGTCGGTGATTATATCGGTCACATAGCCCTTCTCCACGGCCCTCGAGCCGTCCATCCTGATGAATTCCGGATTGTAATAGTCGCCCTGGCCGGGAAGAATCTCCCAGAAATCGAAACCGGTCGGATTGGCCTCGAGATGAAGCTTGCCCACCATCGCAGTCTGATAGCCGGCTTCCTGCAGGAGCTTCGGGAATGTGGTCTGGCTGAAGTCGAAGACATCGCCGGAATTGCTGTAGAAATGGTTCGCGCAGCTATGTTTCCCGGTAAGTATGCAAGCTCGGGAAGGACCGCTTAACGAATTGGCCACGAATGCATTGGTAAACTTGAGGCCGTCCTCGGCAATCCTGTCCAGATTAGGAGTCCGGACATTGCCGCTGCCATAGCAGCTCATCATCTGGGCCGTATGGTCATCCGTCATTATGAAAACAATATTCGGCCTGGCTGCCTTATCTGATTTGCAGGATGTGGATGCACAGGCTGCCGATGCGGCTGCCAATGCGAGCATTAATTCGGAACGTTTCATTAGTAAAAGTGCTGATTATTACAGTAGGCCATACGGCCTTTACCATGTGGCATGCAGGGCTGGAATTATTCTTCCGCAACCTTCTCGATATCAGGAAGTTTCTTGACGATAATCTTGTCGATTCTGGCTCCGTCCATATCTGCCACCTCGAATGAGAATCCCTGCCACTCGGTCTTTTCGCCGGACTTCGGGACGTGCTGGAGATTCTCAAGCAGGAGACCACCCACTGTGGAGAAATCGTAATCCTCCATATTCTCTCCAAGGTCAAAATGCGAAAGGAAGTCATAGATGGAGCATTGTCCGTCCACCAGCCAGCCTTCCCCGTCCTTGCGGGCAATGATGTCAGGCTCCTTCATAAGCTCCTGAGGGGCCATGTTGCCCACCAATGCGTCGAATATGTCCTTCAGGGAAATGATGCCCTCGAGCCCGCCGAATTCGTCGCAGACAAGCGCCCTGTGAATCCGCTCCGACTTCATGTATTCAAGCACGGTGTATATGCTCATATTCTCGTGGACATAGTGCGCCTCCTTCATCATCTTCTTGAGATCCAGATGATTGTCCTTGCGCAGAGCCGTCACGTAATCCTTGATGGAAAGAACGCCGACCACATGGTCGATATCGCCGTCCACCACCGGATACTGCTCGAATATGGTGCTCTCGATGGTCTTGATGATCTCATCCTCGGTCATTTCGAGGTCCAGCCATACGATATCGTCACGCAATGTCATGATGGTGCTGACGCTCAGGTCACCCAATGTGAACACGCGCTCCACTATATCCTGTTCCACCGGTGACACCTCTCCCTCATCCTTGCCTTCCTCGATTATGGACTTGATCTCATCCTCAGTCACCTTGGACTCCCTTTCCTTGATACCTAAAGCCTTGGCACACAATGCAGTGCTCTTGGCAAGCAACCATACCACCGGGGATGCTGTCCAGGAAACAAAACGCATCAGCCCGGCCAATGCCTTGGCCACCTTCTCCGGATTGGACATTGCGATGCGCTTCGGGATAAGCTCTCCGAGAAGTATGGAGAGGAACATGACGATGAATACGATGATTGCCTTGGAAAGAACGGAAGCTGTTCCGGCGCCTATTCCGAGGGATGTAAGCAGAGAGGCGAAGTCCCGGGCCAGGCTATCTCCGGAGAATATACCGGTGAGGATGCCCACAAGGGTCACTCCCATCTGTACCGTGGAAAGGAATTTGTCCGGATCCGAGGAGATTCTGACGGCAGCCCTCGCAGCCTTGTCGCCCTTGGATGCCTCAGCGTTGAGTTTGGATTTTCTGGAAGAGATCATTGCAATCTCCGCCATCGAGAAAACGCCGTTGATAAAAATGAGCAGGAGTATTATAAAAGCTTCCATATCTGCTATCTGAGCTCGGCAATTACGGTTTCAGCCGCCTTGATTTCTTCTCCGAGCTTTACCTTGACTTCCGCATCCAGAGGCAGGAAAATGTCGAAGCGGGAGCCGAATTTAATTATTCCGCATTGCTTTCCCCTCTCTTCCTGCGAACCCTCTTCCGAGTAGCATACGATTCTGCGCGCAAAGGTGCCTGCAATCTGCTTGAAGAAGATTTCCTCCCTGCCTGTGTCAATGGCTGTGGAAGAATGCTCGTTTTCCTCTGCAGCCTTGGGCAGGAACGCAAGCAGATATTTGCCCGGATGATACTTGTAGTAGCTGACTCTTCCGCTGACAGGCCAGAAATTGGCGTGCACGTTGAAGAAGTCCATATACACGGAGACCTGGATGCACTGTCTCCTCAGATACTCCTTTTCATATACTTCCTTGATAATCACCACTCTGCCATCGGCTCCGGAAGTGACGATCCTGTCGCCTGCGGGAGTGTGGCGCACCGGTACCCTGTGGAACCAGAGCACAAAGAATGCGAACAATGCCAGAATTATTGACAGGGACAGGGCAAGTGCCTTCAGAGGAATGAAATGCAGGCAAATAAAGATGAGTAATCCGCAAACTGCCCACGCAATTGCAATCGTCCCGTATGAATTCTTGTCTATTGTCATATTGAATAAAGTCGTATCTTGTACTGATTGGCAAAGATACGAATAAATAGCCGAAACTACAATATATTCATCACTATGAGGTAAAGCGTTCCGACCGGAATGGCGAAAATAGTGCTGTCAAAACGGTCGAGAAGGCCGCCGTGCCCCGGGATGATGAGGCCTGAATCCTTCACGTCATAGTATCTCTTCCACTGCGACTCGAAGAGGTCTCCGTAAACTCCCGCCACGTCCATTACGACGGCCAGCATCACTGTATGGAAGTATGAGATGGCGTCGAGGCTGAACACAGACTTTATGATCAAGGCAGTAAGTACACTGCAGAGCATTCCTCCCCAGAAACCGACCCATGTCTTCTTCGGGGAGACCCCCGGAAGGAGTTTCTTCGGAAAATATCTGCCGAGGCCGCAGCCGAAAATGAATCCGCCGATGTCCGAGCTCCAGATCAGCAGGAAGAAATACAGGAGAATGTGCCCGTCAAAGCCGTGGTCGAAGAACACGATGAGATTCGACAGGGAGAGCGGGACAGCTATATAGAGTATGCCCGTATAGATGTCCGAGAATTTGCCGAATTCGGTCTTGTCCTTGACATACAGGGAATTGATCATCACGATAAGGAGAGGCAGCATGGCCAGCCCCACGAATTTCGCCTGGAGGCCGAATGCCTGGACCAGGAAAAGGAGGAGAAAAAGCACTTCTCCGGAAAGGATGGCGAGAATTCTGGAGAAACGGTATCTCGCACCCATCGTTATGGTATAGAACTCGTGCATCATGATGCCCATTATGAACATCATGAGTGCCGCGAAAAGGAATCTGTCAAGAAGCAGCCCCGCCAGCATTATGCCGACGAAGGCCACTCCGGAAATTGTCCTCTTGATGGTATTGTTCATTGGTTCTTGGTTTTAGGAATACACGTTCAGGGCCTACTGCACCTCCGGGGAGGCTGCGCCATCGGTCGGCGTTTCAGGCTCAGTTTCCTGAGAATCAGGAGTCTCCGCCTTTTCTTCCTCAGGCTTGACCTTAGGGCCCAGAATGGCTTCCACGTCTTCTGCGAAGATGACTTCCTTCTCCAGGAGGAGGGCCGCCATCTTCAGGAATCCTTCCTTATGCTCTTCGAGAATGGCCCTGGTACGGTCGTGAATGTTCTTCACAATCTCCTTGACCTCCTCGTCGATAAGTTCCGCTGTCTTTTCGCTGTAAGGCTTGGTGAGGTCATATCCCCTGGCTCCTGTGGAGTCGTAGAAGGACAATGTACCCACCTTTTCGCTCATTCCATAATACTTGACCATGCCGTAGGCCATCTGTGTCAGGCGTTCGAGATCGTTCTGTGCGCCTGTGGAAGGTTCCCCGTTCACGATTTCCTCGGCAACGCGGCCTCCTATCAGGGAGCACATCTCGTCAGTCATCTGGGCCCTGGTCCAGAGTTTCCTCTCCTCCGGCAGGTACCAGGCGGCACCGAGAGCCTGTCCCCTCGGAATAAGGGTGACCTTGAAAAGAGGATTGGCATAAGGCAGGAGCCAGCTTACAGTCGCATGGCCGGCCTCGTGATGGGCAATGGAGCGCTTCTCCGCCGGGGTTATGATGGAAGCCTTCCTTTCCAGTCCGCCGATGATCCTGTCCACAGCATCGAGGAAGTCCTGCCTGTCGATCGCGGTCTTGTTCTTCCTCGCCGCGGTGAGGGCAGCCTCATTGCAGACATTGGCGATATCTGCCCCGGAGAATCCCGGAGTATGCTTTGCCATGAAGTCGACATCGAAGTCAGGCTCCAGCTTGAGATCCTTGATATGAACCTTGAAAATCTCGCATCTCTCCTTAAGTTCAGGGAGATCGACGTGAATCTGCCTGTCGAACCTTCCCGCGCGGAGGAGGGCCTTGTCGAGTATGTCGGCCCTGTTGGTGGCCGCAAGGATTATGACACCGGAATTGGTATCGAAACCGTCCATCTCCGTAAGAAGCTGGTTGAGAGTGTTTTCCCTCTCATCATTGGAAGAGAATCCGACATTCTTGCCTCTCGCCCTGCCGACCGCGTCAATCTCGTCTATGAAGACGATGCACGGCGCCTTCTCCTTGGCCTGGCGGAAAAGATCCCTCACCCTGGAGGCTCCCACGCCCACGAACATTTCCACGAAATCGGAGCCGGAAATGCTGAAGAACGGTACGTTGGCCTCGCCTGCCACAGCCTTGGCCAGCAACGTCTTGCCGGTACCCGGAGGGCCTACGAGCAGGGCTCCCTTCGGAATCTTGCCTCCCAGGGCGGTGTATTTCCTTGGATTCTTGAGGAAGTCGACGATTTCCATCACCTCCTCCTTCGCGCCGTAGAGTCCGGCCACGTCCTTGAATGTGACCTTGACCATATTCTTGTCCGCAAGCTTGCCGGTGGACTTGCCCACATTGAAGATGCCTCCCTGGCCGCCCGGGCCGCCTCCCATGTTCCGGTTGAATCCCCTGAACATGAATACCCACATCAGAATGAGGAGGACCGGGAAAAGGAACCAGTTCAGAATCTGGCCCCACATATTGTCATTGTTCTCGAGGATCACCTTGAAATGTGAGCCATCCGGCAATTCCGCATTGAGCCGGCCGAATTCCTTCTCCGGATCGAACTTGGAAGAGACATAGAACCAGAAATGAGGGGAGGAATTCGGAACCTTGCCATTGAACTTTTCCGCATATTTCTCGAGCCTGTCGGGGCGTATGCTTATCTCGCCCTTGAAATCATTGCGCACGAAGACGATGTCCTTGACGTCTCCGGCCTGGATCATGGTCTCGACCTCAGCCCACTCTATCTTCTGCGGCTTTGTCCCCGAATTGCTGAACAGCAGCCAGATTATCCCGGCTATTATCAGGAGGTAGAGCCACGATATTCCGAGATTGACAGTGACAATCTTCGGCTTGTTTTCGTTCTTGTTTGCCATCGGATATTACTTTTCTGAAGCCTTTCCAGCAGCTTTTTCCTCGCGCCTGCTGATCCTGCGGGCCGATGCCCTGACCTTTGAGGAAGCCTTGGTCTTTACTCTGGAACCCTCTGCGGCAGGTGCCGGCTCGTCAGTGTATTCCTTGCGCGGCGAATCGGCCCACAGATCCTCGAGCCTGTAGAAATCCCTGTACTCCGTGAGGAATACGTGCACGACTGCATCCCCGTAATCCAGTATTATCCAGAAATCATTCTCAAGTCCCTGCATGCGGAGCACCTTCTTTCCGAGCTTCTCCTGCATCCTTCCGAGAATATTGTCGGCAATTGCCGCCACCGCAGTCGTGGAATCCGCATTGCAGACCACGAAATAATCAGTGATGGCCGTTCCGACAGGCCTGAGGTCAAGGGAAACCACATTCTTCGCCTTCTTCTCAAGCATTGCGTCAGTTATGACTTCAAGTATTTTATTTTCCATTTTGATAAGTTTTCAATAAATGATTCTAAATTTGTGTTCAAATGTGCAAATATAAAACAAAAATCAGTCCAATGAAAGCGGAAATACCAATTACGTGGGCAGAAGTGGTAGATTCTACCAATTCGTGGGCATCCAGGGAAATGTCCGTCATTGACAAAATGTCAGTGTTCGCAGCACTTTACCAGACAGCCGGCCGCGGACAGAGGGGAAACAAATGGCATAGCGCTACCGGCGAGAATCTGACTTTCTCCATAGTGCTTCGCTTCGGTAACTCATTGACAGGCAATGTCAGGGCAATGGACCAGTTCGTCCTTACAGAGGTTGCTGCACTGTCCGTGGCGGATTTTCTCTCGGACAAGGGGGCTGATGTCAGAATCAAGTGGCCGAACGACATATATGTCCGTGACCGGAAGATCTGCGGGATGCTGATTGAGAATTCGCTGCGGGGAGATGAGGTGGCCACCTCCATAGTGGGGATAGGCATCAATCTGAACCAGAGGGACTTCCCTGCCGAGCTGGCCAATCCGACATCCCTGGCCATCGCCACCGGGAAGGAAATCGGCCCTAAGGAGGCTCTCGAAGATTTTCTGCCTTTCTTTCTCATGAGACTTGAAATGTCACTGACCACCGAGGGCAGGGCTGAGATGAGGAATGACTATCTGGACATTCTCTACAGAAAGGACAAGCCCTTCCCTTATCGTGACAACGTCACCGGCGAGGAATTCACGGACCTCTCATAAGGCGAATGGCACCGGCCGGGTCATGGGCCTTGAACACTGAACTCCCGGCGACCAGGATTCCGGCTCCGGCAGCGGCGAGGGCGGCAGCATTGGATGGCGACACTCCCCCGTCCACTTCGATTTCGCAGTCCAGGCCCCTCCGGTCTATCTCGGCCTTGAGAGCCTTCACCCTGTCATAAGTCGTTCCGATGAACTTCTGCCCGCCGAAGCCGGCGAATACCGACATTATCAGAATGAAATCCGCCTTTTCCAGATATGGCGCCGGTCTTGGCGAACCTTTCAATGTACTTGTACGGCTCGACTATCATCAGATGGACGTCCATGGGCTTCCTGGCCATCCCGGCAATGGCCTCCACCACAGGGAAACCGTAGGACAGATTCGGAACCAGGACGCCGTCCATTATGTCGAGATGGAAGATGTCGGCATTGTCATTCACCATTTCCACATCCTCTGCAAGATGCAGGAAATCGGCGGAAAGCATTGATGGAGCTATCTTTATCATTGGAAATTCGATACTACGTCCACCAGAAGTCTGACAAATTTCTCATTGGATGCAAGATCCAGCTTTTCACCCGGAGCGTGAACTCCCCTGAGGGTAGGGCCGAATGAAATCATATCGAGATCAGGGAACTTGGTAAGGAAGAGACCGCATTCCAGACCTGCGTGAATGGCCTTCACTTCAGGCTCGACTCCGAAAAGTTTCCTGTAGGAAGCCACTGTAACGTCGAGGATATGCGAGTCCATGTTCGGCGTCCAGCCCGGATAAGGGTCTGAATGCGAAACCTCGGCGCCGGCAAGGAGGAAGGCTGCCTCCACCTTGTCAGCCATGAACTTCTTGGCTGAATCCGTTGAACTTCTCTGGCTGGTGGTAACCTTTATTTCTCCCGGAACGTTCATGAATACCGCAGCGAGGTTCGTGGATGTCTCCACAAGTCCTGCGATGTCCTGACTCATTGTCAGAACTCCGTGATTTACAGCAGTCAATGCGAAAATGAAGCGCCTTGCGGTGTCCTTATCGACAGCCTTGCCCGGATTCTCGGTCCGGATGCATTCGAAGGATATGTCAGGATCGGTCCTGTGGTATTCCGCTTTCACATCTGCTGCGAATTTCCCATTGAACGAAACCAGCCTGTATCCGCCGGAATACTCGCCGTAAAGGAAGCGGGCAAGAATCTGCACGGTATTGGCCCTCTCCTTGTTGATATCGTCTCCACTGTGGCCTCCGATTGCATTGAAAACCCTGAGCTTCAATGCGGCGAGAGAAGGGTCGATCCCCTCTTCAACATATTTGAAGACGGCAGTGGTGTCCACGCCTCCCGCACAGCCGACGAAAAGCTGGCCTTCGTCCTCGGAATCCAGGTTGATGAGAGTCTTGGCTGTGAAAAGTCCTGATTCAATGGCATTTGCACCATCCATACCGGTTTCCTCGGATATGGTGAAGAGGCATTCCAGCTTGCCGGTAGGGATGTCGCTGTCAAGAAGCGCCAGTGAGGCAGCCGAGAGTGGTATCCTTTGCAATCATCCAGCCGTCCTCAATCACATAGCTGATCGGATCCCTGGCGAAATCGTGGTCACAGCCGGAATTCTTCTCGCAAACCATGTCCTGATGGCTCTGAAGCACTATTGCAGGCACATTCTCCTTGCCCGGAGCAGCCTCGCGGGTTATTACGACATTGCCTGTGGCGTCCGTCCTGCAGTCCAGACCGCGGTCGGCGGCGAACTTCTGCAGAAAAGCGGTCATCTTCTCCTCGTGACCTGATTCACGTGGAATTCTGGTGATTTCCTTGAAAATCTCGAGTACTGATTGTGAGTCCATATCTTTTGTGATTGAATATGTTTCCGGTAAATGCACAGAAAGCCGGCTTAGCGGCCGGCAGTCTGCAGAAGTGACTGGATATCAGTCACATATTGTTTGAATGACTTGTCTGTCTCCATCAGGTCCGACACTGTCATGCAGGCGTGAAGCACTGTGGCGTGGTCCTTGCCTCCCATCTCGGCTCCGATGGCGGAAAGCGAGCATCCCATCAGATTCCGGCTCATATACATTGCTATCTGCCGGGCCTGTACTATATTACGCTTTCTCGACTTGGAAATGAGGACTTCCCTTGTGATGTTGAAGTAGTCGCAGAAGTCGCAGACTGTCTTCTGCACCTTGTCGAGAGTCAGGTCGTTCTTCTCCTCCCCTACAATCTTGCCGGTCACCTTCTCGGCCAGCTCCACGGTTATCTCCTTGTGAATCAGAGTCGCATGTGCAATGAGAGATATCAGTGCCCCTTCCAGCTCCCTGAAATTGGATTTTATGCGGGTCGCAAGATATTCGAGAACATCTTTCCTGACATTGACTCCCTCCCTGAAACTGCGCGCCTTGAGCATTTCCAGACGGGTCGTGTAGGATGGCTTCTGAAGCTCTACCGAAAGTCCCCACTTGAGGCGGGAGAGCAGTCTCTCCTCGAAGTTGCGGAGGTCAGCCGGCGAACGGTCGGAGGTGAATATCAGCTGCTTGCCGTTCTCGTGCAGATGATTGAAGACGTTGAAGAACGCTCCCTGCGAACCCGGACCGATAAGGTCCTGGATATCGTCCACGATCAGCACGTCAATCTTCATGTAGAAGGCCAGGAAGTCGGTCAGCTTGTTCCTGACATTCACGGCGTCCATATACTGGGTCTTGAACTCGTTGCCGGTGACATAAAGCACCACGAGCTCAGGATATTTCTCCTTTATGGAAATTCCTATGGCCTGGGCGAGATGGGTCTTGCCGAGACCCGGCCCTCCGAAGAGGAAGAGAGGGTTGAAAGGAGTGTTGCCGGGAGCCGATGAAATGCTTTCTCCGGCGGTGATTCCCATCCTGTTGCACTCTCCCTTCACAAGGTTGCTGAAGCAGTAAACCGGATTGAGCCTCGGATTCACCTGAATCCTCCTGAGACCGGGGAAGACAAACGGCCCGGGGGCTGCTCCTGCCGGATATGTGTTCACGGAGATGCTCTTGTTCTCCGGTACGGCGGAGTTCTGCGCCGGGAATGTCATCGGAGGCTGAACCTTTACCGGACTTGTCCTGTAGATCAGCCTGGCATCCCTCGATGGTGAGGACCGAATCCTTCAGCGAGAGCGGCTTCAACGGCTTGAACCATCGCTCGAACATCTGTGCGCCGATAACATTTTCAATGATGGTGCTGCATTCTCTCCAAATCTCTATGTGACTACCCTGCTGCATTCTATATACCTGAAGCCATTTTACGGAACTATGTCCCAGTTCTGAATAATAATATTGATAAAGTGAAAAAAAGCACCGGAATGTCAGGCGAGCCTTTTCTTCCGACGCTTTGCAAATATGGGGGAAAAATATTTTATAAAAAAATGATTTTGATATTGTATTATTGAAAAATTTTACATTTATCCGTTTGGAAATTTGGAAAACGTTTATTTTGTAAATCTCTGAAATTCAATAAAATACAAAACTCTAATTGCTCCTGAATATATTACAGCCTGTATTTCAATTTAGAATTATTAAAAACTAATGGTTTGTCGTTAATGCTTGAATTTCAACATTTGAAACATGAAAAATAAGGTTTTTAACAAGTAATGTCATTTAAAAAAGTGAAACCTTGAATTTCAGGTATTTTTTCGGATCTGCCTCGATTCTTTTCACAAGGCTGTCAACATCGGAGAGAAGGCTGTTCAGTGAATCATAGGCTTCCGGATCATTCACGAGCCTGCCGATGCTGCCTTCGGTACTGTTCAATCTTTCGGAAAGGGCCTTCAGTGAAGCCACCAGGCCCTGAAGGTCGGCCTCGGTGAGATTCTCGGCGACTTTCCCGACATTGTCCACTGCCCTGTCCGCACCTTCGCAGATGGTGACCAGCCTGGCCGATACATCCTGCAGGTTGTCTATGAGGCTGTCAACCGATTCGGCATTGCCGGCGAGCATTCCGGAGAATCTGTCGACATTGGACAATGTCCCCTCAAGATGGGCGATGGAGGACTTCACCTTGCTCTCATCCACTGCTAGAAGTATCCGGTTAAGGTTTTCGGCAGTCGTGCCGAGGCTGTCCAGCATTCCGGAAAGCTTCTCGATGAGCGGCCCGATAAGGTTCGTGAGGGAACTTACGAGATCCGGAGCATAGCCGGACTGGAGTTCATCCTTGTTTCCGGCCATCACGGATGATGTGCCAAGGTCAATCCGGATTCCCTTCCCTCCCATCAGGTCAACGCTGTGGATGATCATTTTCGAGTCTTCCGGGATACTGATCTTTTTGAGGACGGAAATGGCGACATCGAACATCCCTGTCTCTGGATTATAGGACACCCTGGACACGGAACCGGCCTTGTATCCCTTGATTATTACCGGATTGGATGGTTCGAGGCCCTCGATTTCCGGATAATGGGATATGAGGGTGATTTCCTTGTCAAACACGTCGGAACCTCTCAGATAATTGATGATGAGGAATGTTGACAGCAATACCAGTGCGGCGAAAACGCCGATCTTAGTCTCTCTTTTCATAATGATTCATTTTAATGTCCGTGCCTGCGGATTATTTCACAGGGATAGTGTCATTGCCCCTAATCTCGACAATGAAGCTGCCTTCGAACTGGCCCCTGACTCTGCGCAATTCCTTCCTGACTTCGTCCAGATCGTCCGAGACACATATTATATATTTATATATACGTCCGTTCCATATGACTTCCGGCCTGTTGCCGCGCAATGCCGGATCAGTGTCCTTCAGCCTCTTTCCTCCGGCCAGAATCTGTATTCCATACCGCTTTCCGGTTCCGGTCATGGACTCCCGGACGGCGGCATTGTCCTTTCCGCCCCGTTCCTCCGGCTCCTTCTGAACGGTAGAATCATCCCCGCCGGAAGCATTTCCAAGAGCGGTCTGGTCATAAGCCCTTATATATTCCTGGACTGCCTTGAGAATGCCCCTGGCTATGTTCTCGCAGCCTGTGGCCGACTTAAGCACGGCAAGGTCGGCGGCGTTGGACATGAAGCCGGCTTCCAGCAGGGCTGCCGGCATGGATGTCTTCCAGAGCAGGTAGAATGCTCCCTGGCGTATGCCCTTGCTCTCCCTCATCGGCCCTTTGCGCAGGTTCGCCTCCACCTTCTCCGCAAATCTGAAACTCTGCTCGAAGTGAACGTTCTGCATCAGCTTGAAGAAAATGAAGGATTCCGGCTCGGAAGGATTGAAATTCTGATAAGTCGTGGTATAGTCATCCTCGAGCATCATCACCGAGTTCTCTTTCTTGCACACCTCCATATTGTAGGCGTAGAGATCCCTGTTCCTGTCGGAGGACTCGCCGAGGACGAATACGGCGAAACCGTTGGTATACTTGGACTTGTTGCTGTCGGCGTGGATGGAGAGGAAGAGGTCGGCATTGTTCCTGTTGGCGATTTCAGCCCGCTTCTCGAGCGTCACGAACACGTCCGTGGTCCTCGTCATCACCACTTTGATGTCTGGACAGCTGGCCTTGAGGAGTTTCTGGAGGCGGAGAGCTATGTCCAGATTGATGTTGCTCTCGTAAGTCTTGCCGTCCGGGCTCAGGCAGCCCGGATCCTTGCCTCCGTGTCCGGCATCGATACAGATGGTCCGGAAACGCATTCCATCATTGTCACTCAGCGCATTATGCTGTGAAAACGTAAAAAATGCAACGACAGTGAGAACGACTGATGCAATATGTTTTTGCGTATTTTTCAAAATGGCCTTATATTTGTGTCTTGCAAATTTATAAAAAAATGCGATTAATCGCATATATTGGGTTGAATTGAGTTGTAATATGCATACAGGAAGGCGCACCGTGGGCAGGGTTCTGCTTGCCGCGGTGGTATTCATGATAGCCATAACTGTATCGCTTCCGGTCATTTCCCAGGACAAGAACCGGCAGAGAAGGCCTCCGAAGACATCTTTCAGCCAGGCTGTCGCTTTCAACAAGGACAGCGTTCCGCCGCTTACCGACTCGATGAAGGCCGTGATGGACTCGATTCACCTGGCCGACTCGCTTTTCAAGATCGACTCCGCAGCTCTCCAGAAAAAGAGTTCTCTGGAGATGCCGGCCTTCTCCACCGGCAAGGATTCCACCGTGGAGGTATTCAGCAACGGGCAGAGGAAAGTTTTCCTTTACGGTGACGTGACCGTCAAGTACAAGGACATGGAACTCAGCGCCGACTATATGGAGTATGACATGAATACCGGCACCGTGTTCGCCAGGGGTACTCTGGACACTCTTACGGGCGAGGTCAAGGGCCAGCCTGTGATGAAACAGGGCGGCTCCACATACTCCATGGAGGAGCTCCGCTACAATTTCAATTCCAACAAGGCCCGCATCACCAATATGATAACGCAGCAGGAGGAGGGTCTCCTGCACGGCAAGAACATAAAGATGATGCCGGACAAGTCCATAAACATCACCAAGGGGCAATACACTGTCTGCGACCTCGAGCATCCGCATTACTATCTGCATCTTACAGCTGCGAAAGTCATCACCAAACCGTCCCAGAAGACGGTTTTCGGCCCGGCATATCCCGTAATCGAGGATGTCCCGATGCCGCTCGCGCTGCCTTTCGGATTCGTTCCGAAGAGGCCCAACAGGGCTACTGGACTGCTGATGCCGACTTTCGGCGAGGAGAACTCCAGAGGTTTCTATCTCAGGGATCTGGGAATGTATTTCGTTTTCGGAGACTATCTGGACCTCTCCGTGACGGGCGATATCTACACCCTCGGCTCATGGGCGGTGAACGTGAATTCCAGGTACAAGGTGAACTACAAGGCCAACGGAAACCTCTCGTTCAACATGTCCAACGACCAGACCGGAGAACGGGGCAGCACCGACTTCTTCCAGACCAGGAACTTCGGCCTGAGATGGTCCCACACGCAGGATTCCAAGGCTCATCCGGGAACCACATTCAGCGCATCGGTGAGCTTCTCCAGCCCGTCCAACAGCAAGTACAACTCCACGTCCATCAACGAAGCCCTGCAGAATCAGACGTCTTCCTCCATTTCCTACAGCAAGAACTGGAACGGAAAGTTCAACCTTTCCATCAACGCCCTGCACAGCCAGAACTCGAGGGACAGTTCGTATTCATTCACATTGCCTAACCTGACATTCTCGGTGACGAGGTTCTATCCTTTCAAGAGAAAGAACAGAATCGGCAAGGAGAAATTCTACGAGAAGTTCTCCCTCGGATACAGCACCACCCTCCAGAACAAGGTGGCGTTCAAGGTTTCCGACCTCAAGGAGCCGGGCTTCCTGGACAGGTTCCAGAACGGAATGACCCATAATTTCCAGATCGGACTGCCGAATTTCACCATTGCGAAATACCTGAATTTCACTCCGGGCATCAGCTACGGAATGAACTGGTTCTTCCGCAAGACCGAATATGAGTTCAATCCGGAGACCAACAAGGTGGAGGCGCAGACCGGTGGACAGTTCAGCCACTTCGGCATTTCGCAGACATACTCCGGAAGCCTCTCCATGAGCACAAGGCTCTACGGTATGTTCAATTTCGGAAAGGCCCACAAGATACAGGCCATCAGGCACGTGGTCTCCCCTTCCCTCTCATTCTCGTTCAGCCCTGAGAAGGGAACCTACATGAACGGATGGAGGACATTGAACTACACCGACACTCTCGGCGTGGCGAAGACCTACGACTACAACATCTACAGCGGCCAGATCTATTCGCCTCCGGGAAAGGGCAAGTCCGCGACCATGAGCATTTCCATCGGAAACAATCTCGAGGCCAAGGTCCGTGACCTCAGGGACACCACCGGAGCTGGCGTGAAGAAGGTCAAGCTCATCGACCAGCTGAACCTCAGCACGGGGTACAACTTCCTTGCTGACTCAATGAGAATGAACAACATAGGCATCACGATGTCCACTTCCGTATTCGGCAAGCTCGGCATCAGCGCCAATGCCAATTTCGACCCGTACGCCATCGATGAGAAAGGTCGCCGCTACAACAAGTTCAATGTAGTAGCCGAGGGCTGGAGAAAGCCTCTCAGGCTGACGGCCGCCAGTGCGTCCCTCTCTTATTCCCTCTCCGGAAAAGGTGCCGTGAACGGCAATGACGGTTCGAAATCCCCGGGAGGCAGTGAAGGAGGCGGCCAGAATTCGGCCGACTATTACAGGAGAATTTATTACCATCCGCTCACGGGCGAGTATATCCCGGGAGGATGGCTTTACTATACGAATCCGAATGTGCCATGGTCGGTGAATATCAATTATTCATTCTCCTACAACCGGTCGTACCAATATACTAACAATCAGTTGATTAAGAACAACCGCTTCACACAGACCCTGGGATTGAGCGGCAATGTCAAGCTCACCCCGAAGATGAGTCTCAACATGACCACCGGTTTCGACCTTATGGCAATGAAGATGACCACGACACAGCTCAGTGCCACATACGACCTGCACTGTTTCAATATCTCCGTTTCCTGGGTCCCTACTGGTACCTGGCAGTCCTGGAGTTTCAGGATTGCGGCCAATGCGGCTGCACTTTCGGACCTTCTCAAATTCAAGAAGAGTACAAGTTACTGGGACAGGTAGGGTAAGATTTGGAAGTTTGAAATCATTTTCATAAATTTGCGAATCCAATCGGGAATTCTTTGTCCCGATTCTGTTTCATCCATCCGGTAATAATTTCGCAGCTATCGCTGCATTAAAACAATCATATATGCCACATACTCTCGTAGAGTTGAATCAGATGAACGAGGAGCAGTTGCGCTCACTCGGCAATGAATTGAAAATCAAGAAGTACAAGGATCTAAGCTTAATGGACCTCGCTTTTGCGATATTGGACGAGGAGGCGAAGATAGCCTCCAGGCAGCCGGATCCGGAGCCTCAGAAGAAGAGGCGCGGAAGACCTCGCAAGGAAGAGGCTGAAAAAGATGGGGAAAAGCAGGCAGAGAAGGCAGAAAAGCCTGCCGACAATGCTGAAAAGCCTGCCAAGAGAACCCGGAAGGCAAAGCCGGAGGCAAAATCTGCAGACAAATCTGAAAACAATGATGCCGACAAGGCAGCGAAACCGGCCGAGAATGCAGAGCCGGTGAATAGTGACAAGCCGAAACAGAAAAGGGGCCGCAAGTCAAAGACCGAGACTCCTGCTGCAGAACCGGCCGTGGCCGAGGTGATGGAAGGCGACGCAAACAGTCAGCAGAAGGCAGCCGATGCCCCTGCAGCCCAGCCTCAGAAGAAGGAGGAACTTGTATATACAGACAGGCACAAGATTGTTCTCCCTCCTCTTCCTCCAAAGATAAAGAAGCCTAAGAACGGTCAGCAGAATGGTCAGCAGAATGCGGCCCAGAACGGCGGACAACCTGATCAGAACCAGAACAACGGGCAGAACAGCCAGAACGGAAAACAGAATGGCGGTCAGCAGAACCGTCCGCAGCCCAAGCCTAAATTTGAATTCGAAGGCACAGTACAGGCTACCGGAGTTCTGGAAATCATGCCTGACGGATATGGCTTCCTCCGCTCTTCGGATTACAACTATCTCAACTCCCCTGACGATATCTACGTATCACAGAGCCAGATAAAGTACAATGCGCTGAAGAACGGCGATACCGTGACAGGCGAAATCAGGCCTCCGAAGGAGGGTGACAAATACTTCCCTCTCGTAAAGATTACCTATATCAACGGACGGTCTCCGGAATTCATCAGGGACAGGGTTCCTTTCGATTTCCTGACTCCGCTCTTCCCGGATGAGAAGTTCAATCTCCTCGGACAGGGTCACGAGCGCGATCTTTCCGTTCACTCCTATCGGAAAGGGACAGAGGGGTCTTATCGTGGCCCAGCCTAAGACGGGTAAGACTATGCTGCTCAAGTCCATAGCCAATGCCATCGCGGACAATCACCCTGAGGTTTACGAGATTGTGCTCCTGATTGACGAGCGCCCTGAGGAGGTTACGGACATGAGCCGCAGCGTGAAGGCCGAGGTGGTCGCTTCCACATTCGACGAGCCGGCCGAAAGACATGTGAAGGTAGCGAACATGGTACTTGAAAAGGCCAGGAGACTGGTAGAATGCGGACATGACGTTGTCATTCTCCTGGACTCCATCACAAGGCTTGCAAGGGCCTACAACACTGTTCAGCCTGCATCAGGTAAGGTGCTCACCGGCGGTGTGGACGCCAATGCCCTCCAGAAGCCGAAGAGGTTCTTCGGTGCGGCCAGGAACATCGAGGGAGGCGGTTCTCTCACGATTCTCGCAACGGCCCTCACTGAAACCGGCTCCAAGATGGACGATGTCATTTTCGAGGAGTTCAAGGGTACAGGCAACATGGAGCTCCAGCTTGACAGGACATTGTCGAACAGGCGCATCTTCCCTGCCGTGAATGTCATTCTTTCCAGCACGAGGCGTGACGACCTTCTCTACTCACCTGATCAGGCGCAGCGTATCTGGATTTTGAGAAAACTGCTTGCTGAGATGAACCCGACAGAGGCAATGAACTTCATGATCCAGCTCATGGACCAGTACAAGACCAATGCCGACCTTCTGGACAATATGAACAAGGTTTCTCCGAAGGATGCCAAGAACTACGATTATTAGTATCAAGCGGATCATGCTGGCGGTTCTTGCCGTCATT
The DNA here is from genome assembly GCA_004552115.1 of Bacteroidales bacterium. The sequence goes on along the minus strand of SFPH01000012.1, from coordinate 3,039 downwards.
TCCGCATTTTCCTGCAATGTCAACAATCTGCCTCACGAAATCGATGAGGCAGAATCGTTTATACGGCATGACCCGGCACGGGCAAAGGCCATTCTTGAAGATGCTTCAAGGTACCGGAAAGGAAATCGCCGCGAAAGGGCGTCCTGGTGTCTTATGAATGTCTGGGCCAAGTACAATGCTTATGACAATGATCTTTCGCCGGAGCAGCTCGATACTGCCTGCACTTTCTTCCTGAGGCATGGTTCGCATCTCAGAAAGGCGCAGGCCTACTATCTGAGAGGGGCTGTGCGTCAGGAACTTAAGCTTGGCAAGGAGCCTGAATGGCTAGATGATTTCAACCGGGGCTGCCACGAGGTGGAGAAGACCCAGGACTGTTATCTCGCCACGATGCTGTTCAACCGCTACGGTACCGAGATGAATCTCAGGAAATGGTACGAGGATGCCATTCCGGCCTTCGAAAAATCCATTGAATACGCGCAGAAGGGAGGGCTGCCGTCATTTGCCGTCACTTCTATGATCAATCTTTCGCATTCGTACCTTTTTCTGGGGGATGCGGAAAGGAATTGGGACAATGCAATTGAAACTGCCCGGAAGGCATTGGCAATAGCGGAGGAAAGCGGCAGCGATGATTCCATTTCACGCGTTTTGTCGACTCTTGCCGCCTGCTGCAGCCGTGCGGGAGAGACAGAGAAGGCTCTGGAATATTCCAGAAGGTCTGTATTGATGCAGGAGAAGCTTTACAATGCGGGTGTGAGGAAGGAATTGCCGAGGTACAATACCCTGGCCGATGCTTTCAGGAAGAACGACATGGCTGATTCTGCATTGTTCTATGCTTCAAAATGTTACGGAAGCAGGGATGTTACTTCAAGGCTTACTGCGTATCAGATTTCCTATATCGTATATCGGGATCTTCTGCAGGACAATGAGAATACGGTCAAGTACATGTCTCTGTATCAGGAGATTAAAAATGCTCAGATCGAATCCCAGAACAACGGCAAGGTCGTCGTGAATGCTCTCAAGCTGGAGCAGGAGGAGGCGGATGGGGCCAAATTGAGGATGGGGGTCGTGATTGGCTGCATTCTTCTGGTCTGCATTGCCCTCATTGTGGTACTGAGATATTATTTTCATCTTTCCAGCCACAAGACAGAGGAATTGGCTGCGGCTGAGGAGAAGGTTGAAAAAGTAAGTACGGAGCTCATCGACAGAGACAGTCTTGTGGCTTCTCTGCGGAAGGCTCCGCACTATCTTGACGACAATGACTGGAACAGGATTGTCGGTCTTGTGGACAAGGTTTATGACGGCTGGTGCACGTCCCTGGCCTCGTCCGGGCTTACCCATGGCAATATCCGGATAGCCTGCCTTGTCCGTCTCGGTTTCACTACTTCCGAGTCTGCCGTCATCATGGGAATTTCACCGGCATCGGTGACCAAGGCTAAGCAGCGGCTCAAGAGCAAGCTATCCTGAATTAACTGATTACCAGACTTTTACTCTGTTCTCCGGAGCGACGTAAAGCGAGTCGCCAGGCTGGATGTTGAAGGCATCGTACCAGTAGTCGCACTGTGCGAGCGCACCGTTGACGCGGAGTCTTGCAATCGAGTGTACATCCATCATTGTGAGATACCTGAGGATTTCCTCGCTGGCGGTGTCGGCCCATACGTTGGCATAGGAGAGGAAGAATCTCTGCTCAGGGGTGAAGCCGTTGTCGGTGTCAAGTCTGCCGTGTTTCTGCTGCCACATCTGGAAGGCTTCGTAGGCGATATTGAGTCCGCCGTGGTCGGCGAGGTTTTCTCCGAGGCAGAGGGCTCCGTTGGCTTTGAGTTCGCCTGGGATTACCCAGAGTGAATTGAAGAATTCCACCATCTGGGAGCAAGGCTTGCTGAATCCTTCGGTATCGGCTTCGGTCCACCAGTCGGAGAGGTTGCCGTCCTTGTTGTATTTACGTCCCTGGTCGTCGAAGCCGTGTGTCATTTCGTGTCCGATCACGACTCCAATTGCACCGTAATTGGCTGCAGCATCGGCTGTTATGCTATAGAGAGGTGGCTGGAGGAAGCCTGCAGGGAAGCAGATTTCATTTGTGGTCGGATTGTAGTATGCATTGACCATCTGGGCCGGCATGTGCCACTCGTCGGTATCGACAGGCTTGTTGTATTTCTTATTGTAGCTGAGTTCCCAGTAGAATTTGCGGGCAGCCCTGATGTTGTCGTAGAGGGTGAGTTCAGGATCGACGGTGAGTCCGCTGATGTCGTCCCATTTGTCAGGATAGCCGACTTTGACTTTGTAGGCGGCAAGTTTGTCGAGGGCTATTGCCTTGGTGGAGTCGCACATCCACTCCTGCTTCCTGATGATTTCTGCAAGGGATGCCTGGAGATTGGATATCATTTCGAGCATCTCGGCCTTGGCTTCTTTCGAGAAGTATCTCTTGACATACATCTGGCCTACAGCGTCGCTCATGAAGTTGTCCACGAGGGACTCGGCCATTTTCCACCTTGGGGTCTTCTGCTGGACTCCGTAGAGTTTCTTGTTGAAGTCGAAGTTTTCGTCGGTGAAGTCGTCGGACAATACTGATGATGCTCCGGAGATGAGCTGCCAGCGGTAAATGTCCTTGAGGTCTTCGAGGGATGCGGTCATAAGGATTTCACAGGCTTTTGCAACCGGCTCAGGCTGACCGAGATCCACTTCCATTGTGAGGTTGTATCTGTAGTTGTCGAGGTAGGTTCTCCAGTCGAATCCGCCGCAGATGGCAGTGAGGGAATCTACTGTCACCTTGTGGTAGTTGGCGTCAGAGTCGCGCTGCTTTTCCATTGAATAATAAGGTTCTGCGATGGCGGTCTCGATGTCCCAGATTCTTTCGATCTTGTCCCTGGACTCTTCTGCGCCGTAACCTGTGAGGACGAAGAGGCGTACCATATGCTCTTTCATGGCTTCCCTGATCATTGTGTTCTGCGGGTCGTCGCTGAGGTAGTAGTCTCTGTTTCCGAGGGAAAGTCCGTCCTGGCTGATGCATACGATGTTGTTCCTGGAGTCTTTCTCGTCAGCGCC
>SFPH01000201.1 GCA_004552115.1 Bacteroidales bacterium | reverse complement strand
AGAGAGAATAACTTAGAAAAATCCATGTTTTTGTTCGATTTATAGTTGTTTATGATTATCTTTCATACGCTGGTCTTCCGAAACACTCCTTCAGACCATACGTATTTTATTATTTTAAGTCTGTAATCTCGTAAAAGTCCTGATCACCATAGTCAAGATTTTCACCTCCCATACCCCAGATAAAGGTATAATTGTGAGTGGCAGCAGCACTATGTTCGTCTTCATTACTTCTTTCGATTTGTTTGTTCTGAGGGCAAAGATACAAAATATCCCGCAAATTGCCATAGACGGAATGGTTTTTCATCAACAGGCAGGTTCATCGGGCGGCAGGGGACGGGAAGAGACGGCCCTGGAATGCATTGCGGGCTTCAAGCCGGTCGTCGAGGAGATGGAGAATCTGGAAATTGCGGATCAGACCCCATTCAGTCTCATTGACGAATCTCGGAGGCACCTCGCCTGCCACCCTCTCTATGTACAGGTCGGGACGGAGACGTTCCAGAATGTCGGTGACAAGATCGAGATAATCGTCCAGAGACAGCCTCAGGAAGTCTCCCGGACAGGTCCCGAACTCTTTTTCAATCCTGGTTCCGCGGACTATCTGAAGCTGGTGGAACTTTACGGAATGAAGCGGCAGGGAGGAGATGAAGGAACACTGGTCCAGAAGCATTTCTCGTGTCTCCCCGGGGAGTCCCAAGATGAAATGCGCACCCGGTTCCAGGCCCCGTTCCGCAGACATCGCCAGAGCCTTGACGGCGGCAGCCACATCGTGTCCGCGTCCAACCCGCTCCAATGTGCGGTCATAGCAGGATTCAATGCCATATTCAATCTTGACCACGGGCTTGCCGAAGCCTTCCCTTCTCCATCCCGGGAGGGCCCGTCCGTCCTTCAGGGATGCCAGCCAGTCCAGCTTCTCCTCATCCACGCAGTCCGGCCTCGTGCCTATGACAATGCCTACCACCGACGGATGCGAGAGGGCCTCGGAATAGAGTTCAACCAGTCGTGGAAGAGGTGCGTAAGTATTTGAATATGACTGGAAATAAGCGAGATAATGACGGGTGTTGCGGTATCTGACCCGGTGGAAGGAAATGCCTTCGTCGATCTGGTCCGCAATGGATTTTCCCGGGACGCTGTAGCCCGGGTGGAAGGCCGCATTGTCACAGAATGAACATCCTCCCCTGCCCACTTTCCCGTCACGGTTGGGACAGGTAAAACCAGCATCTATGACGAGCTTCTGGAGACGCTCGCCATAGATGCGCTTGTAATATCCTGCAAAAGTGTTGTATCTCTTCCCTTCGGGGAAATCGGGAAACATAGATTATTCCTCGACGTCCTTCTCGGAAACGATGGCACTCAGCTGCTCGTAGAGGGCATCGAGCTTCTCGTACATCTCCTTGCGGAGGCCTGCGAACCAGTTCTTCCTGTCCTTCTTCTCCACCTTCGCATTGGCCTTGTCCTTCATATCATTGTAAAGGTCAATGGCGGCATTCTGCACATCCACCATCTTGTCAGTGCTCTTGTCAGGATTGATGGCAATGAACAGTGTGCAGTCGTCAACAAATTCGCCGATGAAATACTCGACCTCTTTCTTAAAATCTCTTAAATTCATGGTATACGTGTTTTAGCGTTGCAAAAATAATGAATTTCCCGGAATAATCATTCTTCCGGCTGAGGAAAATAGTATGGGCTGTCCTTGATTTCAGGCAGGCCGAGGGGTTCTCCGTCCAGCGAGCAGATTCTCCTCGCATGCAGAAGTCGCGTGCTTCCCGTGTAGTAGTCAGACTCGTCCGGATTCAGGGAATTTATGCGTACCAGATGGGAGGAATGGATGAGCCTGCCGTCCCCGATATACAGGCCCACGTGGGTGATGCTCTCCTTCCCGTCAGGTCTGATTCTTCCGAAGAAGAGGAGATCGCCCGGCCTGAGATCGCCGTAAGAGGTGACATTGCCGGAGGCGATACCTGCCTTCAGTTCGCTGATATCCACCACATTGCCTGTGAAAATCTGCTGCGAGGCATTCCTCGGGAGGAGGATTCCGTTAAGGAAATAGACAGTGCGGGTGAGGCCGCTGCAGTCGAATGACTTGGGAGATGTGCCTCCCCACATGTAAGGGGTACCCCTGAATGTGAGGGCTGTGGCGACAATGTTCTCCGGCGTGGCCTTCCTCGTTGCGGCCCAGGAGGTGAAGTCCTCTAGGTCGCCGGCCTTGACATATGCTGTCCTGCCGGAAGGGAGAATCACTCCGAGGAAGCCCCGGGACTTCACCGGCCTGCCCCTGCCGTCCTTCCATATGCGGACTATGTCTCCCTGGACCATATCGCTGACCCTGAGGGATTTGACCGACGGAGCAGACCACATCTCCGTCCACCTGGCCACGCAGATATACTTCGGCGCGGCGATGTATTCCTTCAGCTGAAGACTGTCCATCCTCGTCACGGCAAGGTCGGTGACCCAGGCATCGTATGGCTCGGGAGTCCTGACCCTGAGCCAGTATCCGGTGCTGTCCAGAATCTCCAGGGGAGTTCCCATAAGATTCTGTGTACCAAGCTCTTCCTCATATCCCGCCTTCTCCCTGAAGAAGGCTGCGGAGAGTTCCACGACAGCGTAGTTCTTCTGGGCTGCGAGTCCGGTGGGCAAAGCCAGGGCCGCAAGGACCAGGGCCGTCACCATTATTGTCTTCAATCTTTCAGTTCTCATTGGCAATCAGATAAATAAGTTCATTGACAAAGGCTCTGACCCGGTCTTCGGCGTCAGGACAGTTGTTGGTCATCACGGAGAATACCGTCACGTCTTCCTTCCTGTCCGAGACCGGCATCACGTATCCGCTGAAGCAGAGGAC
>SFPH01000200.1 GCA_004552115.1 Bacteroidales bacterium | reverse complement strand
TCCATCATCACCTGACGGCATACACCGCAGGGGGCGCACCGTGATCGAGGAGGCCATGACCGCATTCGCCCAAATGACGGCTCTCGAGAACGAGCTCGAGGACATTGGACGTCAGCTTTCCGAGAGGGAAGACTATGAGTCCGAGGAGTATATGTCATTGATAACCAGGATGAACGAAATCAATGACAGGCTTGCTGTGGAGCATTCGGAGCCGCCTCGCGTGAAGGCGGAGAGGACATTGCTCGGACTCGGGTTCAAGGATACGGAGTTTGACAGGCCAACCGAGACTTTCAGCCAGGGATGGAACATGCGCATCGAACTGGCGAAGATTCTGCTTTCTGCTCCGGATGTCCTTCTCCTGGACGAGCCGACCAACCATCTTGACATTGAATCCATCGAATGGCTCGAGGGATATCTGAAAGATTATCGTGGTTCCATTCTTCTCGTGTCCCACGACCGGCGTTTCCTGGATACTGTGACGAACAGGACTATCGAGATAATGGCCTCGCACATACACGATTACAAGGTTTCCTATTCGAAATACCTGGAGCTGAGGAAGGAGAGGATAGGCCAGCAGATGGCAGCCTACGAGAACCAGCAGAAGATGATCGAGAAGACAGAGGACTTCATCAACAAGTTCAGGTACAAGCCTACGAAATCGAATCAGGTACAGTCCCGCATCAAGGCTCTCGAAAAGCTGGAACGCATTGAAATAGACGAGACTGACAATTCCACTCTCTGTGTGAAGTTCCCGCCTGCGCCCCGTTCCGGAGATGTGGTGTTCAAGGGGAGCGATTTGACTGTAGGCTATCCGGGCAAGGTCGTGTTCAGCAATGCCGATATTGAAATCCGCAGGGGAGAGAAAGTGGCCCTGGTCGGAAGGAACGGTGAGGGAAAGACCACTCTGATGAGGGTGATGACTGGTGAGCTGTCTCCAATCTCCGGAGAAGCCAAGGTAGGGTACAATGTCAACATCGGTTATTTCGCTCAGAATCAGGAAGATGTCCTGGACAAGAGCCTGACGGTCATGGAGACGCTCGAAGGTGTTGCATCTGGTGATGTCAGGACGAAGCTGAGGGACATATTGGCCGCATTCCTGTTCAGGGGGGATGACATTGACAAGAAAGTCGCTGTTCTGAGCGGCGGCGAGCGGGCTCGTCTCGGTATGGCGGAACTGATGCTCCAGCCTTACAACCTTCTGGCTCTTGATGAACCTACCAACCATATGGATATCAGGTCGAAGGATATATTGAAACAGGCTCTGAAGCAGTATGACGGCACATTGGTGGTCGTTTCCCATGACAGGGATTTCCTCGACGGGCTGGTGGACAAGATGTATGAGTTCAGGGACGGAAGGGTCAAGGAGCATCTTGAAAGTATCGCCGATTTCCTGACCGAGAGGAAGATCGAGAATCTCCAGGAACTTGAGCGGAGATATCAGCCTGCCGCAGCAAAACCGGCCGCTCAGCCTGTGGAGACGGAAAACCAGAAAGCCTACAATGCCAGGAAGGCGGTTTCGAAGGAAGAGAGAAAAATCCGCAACAGAATCAATTTCCTGGAAAATGAGATTGACCGGATAGAGAAGGAGATGAAGAAGATCGAAGCTGTTCTGGCCAATCCCGGTCCCGATGATGACATAATGGAACTCACCCGCAGTTATCTTGAGCATAAACGGGATCTTGATGCATGGACAGAGGAGTGGGCGGAACTTTCCGAGCAGATGGATTCATAGATTGAAAATTCAATGTTTATTCTTGATTCTCATTGCGATACACCGTCGCAGGCCGTCAGATTGAGGAATCTGTCGGCAGACAATCCTTTTGCGCACGTGGATTTTCCGAAACTGCGCCGAGGCAATGTGGATGCAGCATTTTTCGCATTGTATACATCTGGTTCAATGGAGCCGGACGCCGCCACGGCCTATGCATTGAAGATGCTGGCGGCTGTACATGACAGCGTGGAGTCGGCAGGGGATATGGCGGCATTGGCGAGAACCCCGGAAGATGCTCTCAGGAACAAGCGTAACGGATTGACTTCCATATTCATAGGAATGGAGAACGGGCTTCCTGTGCAGGACAGCCTGGCCTTGCTTCGGGAATTTCATCGCATGGGAGTCTCTTATCTGACATTGACCCACAATACAGACAACCTTATCTGCGACTCGGCTGCTTGCGGAACTCGCTGGGGAGGTCTCAGCCCTTTCGGCAGACGTGTCGTGGACGAGATGAACCGCCTTGGAATGATAATAGACCTTGCGCATGCCTCTGACAATACTTTCTACGACTGCATCAGATGTTCGAAGGCCCCTGTGGTGTCCACTCATTCCTGCTGCAGGGCTCTCGCCGGGCACAGGAGGAATATGAGTGACGATATGCTGAGGGCGTTGGCTGCCAACGGGGGAGTCATACAGATAAATTTCTATCCGGTATTTCTTTCCGATGATTTTCAGGCGGTTCTCTCAGCTTCAGGACTTGAGGACAAGGCCGACATCGTGGAGTCAGGCTTCATATCGGACCCTTCGGATCCCGAAAAGTACCGCGCCTGGGTGGATATCCTCCAGAAACTGGCTGCCCTGCCGCGGCCATCCTACAGAAGAGTCGTGGACCATATCGACCACGCTGTCTCGGTAGCCGGAATAGACCATGTAAAGAGGTTATTCCGAGGACGACATTGCCAAGGTTGCGGGTGGAAATTTCCTTAGAGTGATGGGGGAGGTGCAGTCTCTGGCCGAGTAGAGTGAATGTTCTAAAAGATAAAATCCGGGCGATTTCTCGTCCGGATTTTTAATTTTATGCCGTTTTGTGAAGTATTCTTTATTTTACTGAAAATCAATCAATTATATTTTCATAAATGTCACTTATTATTTACAAAAATTATGTAACAAGAATGTTTCCGTATTTAACATTCGTGTTACTTTGATTGATTATCAATGATTTACTTCGGATTTAATAATGGTAAGCAGGAAATGCAGAGCGGAGGCTGCAAAACGCTCTATATTACGCTTGCGGTCATTGCTGTATTGGAACATCTTCGTATGGACGGAGCCTTTTGAATCAGCGACTCCGACGAAAACTGTACCGTCAGGATGTACTCCGTCACCGCCACCCGGTCCGGCCAGGCCGGTGGTTGCCACGGCATAGTCACTGCCTGTTAGTTTCCTGACTCCGGCTGCCATCGCGGCTGCAACCTCTGCGCTTACCACCCCGTATTTCTCTATGGTTTCGTGCGGAACTCCCAGGACTTTTTCCTTCACGGGGATGGCGTAGGAGGTCACGGAGCCGAGA
>SFPH01000199.1 GCA_004552115.1 Bacteroidales bacterium | reverse complement strand
CATGGCTGTGGTTCCGCTTCCTGACCTGAAGCAGAAGATGACTCTCACCAACTACGTCGTGAAGGTTGCGAAGTCCTTCGGCATTGCAAAGCCTAAGGTTGCATTCGTGGCCGCTTCCGAGCAGGTCCTCGCTTCAATGCCTGCCTGCCTTGAGGCCGCCGCTCTTGCCAAGATGGCTGACCGCGGACAGATCAAGGGCTGCATAGCTGACGGCCCGCTGGCCCTCGACGTTGCCATTGACCAGGAGTCAGTTGAGATCAAGAAGCTCACCAGCCCTGTTGCCGGTGACGCCGACTGCCTCGTTTTCCCGAACATCGAGTCCGCCAATGTTTTCTGGAAGACCAATTCCAAGCTTGCTGACGGAGTACGCCAGGCCGGAATGCTCGTTGGTACCACAGCTCCTTGCATTCTCGCCAGCCGTGCCGACAGCGTTGACACCAAGCTGAACTCCATCGCAGAGGCTGTGCTCAGCGTGCTGTAATGCATTCGGACATATAATGAAAGAGAAGCCGGACAATTGTCAGGCTTCTCTTTTTTTACTGCATTCGCGGTCTTTGACCGCTTGTTTCCGTCGGGCACGCTTCCGCTGCACGAGTCTGCGGGTGGACACTTTTCCTCAATCCCTGCCATCCGCCTCCGGTCTTATTTCCCTGCCACCGGAATCTTGACAACGATTTTCCGTGACTTCTCCGGGGTCTCCCCGACAGCCATATTCGGCATATGCGCATCGAAAGGGAAATATATGCCCACCATACCGGTTTTCAGCAAGACTTCCTGCACCTGGATACCTTCGGCGATTCCGTTCATCAATCCGCTGTCCCCGTTCTCCGAATACGCCTCTATTTCTCTTTCCAAGGCAGTCAAAGGTACGATTCCGCATTTCTCTCCACCAGTTACAACATACTGTACGTCAATGTATTTCCTGTGGTACTCGAAATCCCCCTCAAGTCTGGTCTCGTAGTCAATGACATTGGCGAAAGCCTCAGTCCCGGGAATCTCATGCCTCCCGGCCTTCAATGTATCCAGGTCCGGCCTTCCAAGAAATGCCAATGCTGCATCCCACGTCGCCTTCCCGGCCCTGTATTCCCTAACCAGGGCCTCCTTGCCCTCAGGACTCATTTCCGCATTCAGGAACATTTCCGGGACCTTGTCCCCCTTATCTGCGCATGATGAAAATAATAGAATACCCATTGTTGTCAAAAATTTGTGAATTGCCTTCATTGTATTATGAGATATATACATCATACTGCTAATATAGGAAATAATGAAGGATTTTGAAATACCTACCGGAACCCCACCGGATACAAAACGGACCTTCCGGGCCGGAATATGGCACGGAAGGTCCTCAGACTTGCCGGGAAACCCGAACTTCCCGGGAAAGATTATTTCAGCTTCCCGATGACGCTCTCATTGATTTTGCGGATGCGTTCCTCATTGACCTTCATTACCTTGCGGTCGTAGGTCATGAATCCGTTGACCTCGCCCTCAACGTCGGTAGTCTGGGTATAGACGGCGGCTGAGCAGCCGGCGGCCACGGACTCGCCGAGTTTCACGGCAAACCTCTCATACTCATCCTCGACTTCCTTTCCGCTCTTGTACTGGACGTATCCCCAGTTCTTGTCCTTCTGCCAGAGATGGCCTTCGACAGGGAGGCCGATTCCTCCGTACTCGCCGAGAACATTTACGCAGTCGCCGCTGTAGAGCCACATTGCCGGGCCCGGATAGTGGTGAAGGTCGAGAATGTCACCGCATCTGCGGAAGTTTCCGCCGGAAGCAGGGTTTACAAGCCTTGCAGGATCCTTGGCCTTGGTGAATGCCGCTGCATCCTCTGTGCGGAACTGTCCCCAGGCCTCATTGAAAGGAACCCATACCACGATACATGGGAATGACATCCTGGCATCCATGATTTCGGTCCACTCCTTGTAATAGTTGGCCTGCCACTCCTCAGGGATAATCCAGTCGGAACCCCTGTCGTAATCGGAGACATCCCAGCGGTTCTTGCTGTTGTCTGCGATTGATGGCATATCCTGCCATACCAGCATGCCAAGCTGGTCGCAGAAATAGTACCAGCGGGCCGGCTCTACCTTGATATGCTTGCGTATCATATTGAATCCAAGATCCTTGGTCTTTACGATATCGTATCTGAGGGCCTCGTCGGTCGGAGCGGTGTAGAGACCGTCCGGCCACCAGCCCTGGTCGAGAGGACCGTACTGGAAGAGAGGAGCGCCGTTGAGGGCCATTCTCTTGTGGTTGTACTTGTCCTTGATTACGGATATCTCCCTCATTGCGGCATAGCCCTCAACCTTGTCGAGAACCTGGCCGCCACGTACGATGGAAATGCGGAGACCATAGAGATAAGGGGAGTCCGGAGACCAGGTTTTCACATCCTTCACACTGATCTTGACCGGGCAGCCGACTGCCGCTTTCGCAGTGGCGATGACCTTGGTTGATGGAGATTCCGTGCCGTATCCCTCCTTTCCGTCCAGGAGCTCGGCCACGACAATATCGCCCTCTGCGGCATTCTTCAGATCCGTGTGAACGGTCAGAGTGCTGCTTGAAAGCTGGGCCTCAGCCCTGTATGAATTGATTCTTGTCTCCGGAACGGCCTCCATCCATACGCTCTGCCAGATGCCGGTCACCTGGGTGTACCAGATGCCCTTCGGCTTGGAAACCTGCTTTCCGCGAGGCTGGAATGTGCCCGGCTTGTCCGTGGCGTCAGTAACCTTGACAACCAGGCTCTGGCTGCCTTTGGCATTGAGATACGGGGTGATGTCATAGGAGAATTCAGTGAAGCAGCCGGTATGCTCGCCGACAAGAATGTCGTTCACGTACACCTCTGCCTTCCAGTC
>SFPH01000011.1 GCA_004552115.1 Bacteroidales bacterium | reverse complement strand
GTGTAAAATCATTGACCTGAGCAACGATTTCAGGCTTGCGGCCAGTTCGGCTGGCTTCCGGTTATGTTATGGATTCTCATCGGCGGTGTGTTTTTCGGAGCTGTTCAGGATTTTGCGGCCATGTACGCATCCGTAAAGAACAAGGGACGCACCATTGGCTACATTATTGAAGAATATATCGGCAAACTGGGAAAGAAGCTGTTCCTGCTGTTCTGCTGGCTGTTCTGCATCCTTGTGATTGCCGCGTTTGCGGACGTGGTTGCGGGAACCTTCAACGGTACAGTAAGCAGGGTAAACGTAAACTCCATCAACAAAAACCAGAATGTAGAAGGCCGTTGACCTCTATGTCGGTGGAACTGAGCATGCTACGGGTCACCTTATCTATTCCAGGTTCTGGGACAAGTTCCTCTTCGATCTCGGCTATGTATGCGAGGACGAGCCGTTCCGCAAGCTTGTCAACCAGGGAATGATCCAGGGCCGTTCCAATTTCGTTTACAGAATCGTCGGCACCAACAAGTTCGTGTCAGCCGGTCTCAAGGACCAGTATGAGACGACTGAAATCCACGTTGACATAAATATTGTGAAGAATGACCGCCTTGACATTGAGGCGTTCAGGAAATGGCGTCCGGAGTTCGCTGATGCCGAGTTCGTCCTCGAGAACGGGGAGTATGTCTGCGGATATGCCGTCGAAAAGATGAGCAAGTCGATGTTCAATGTGGTCAATCCGGACGATATCTGCGACAGCTACGGAGCTGATACATTGAGACTTTACGAGATGTTCCTCGGCCCTGTGGAGCAGTCCAAGCCTTGGGATACCAAGGGCATCGACGGTGTGAACCGCTTCCTGAGAAAGTTCTGGAAACTGTATTATGACGGGGATAATTTCCTGGTTGAGGACATCAAGGCTGCGCCTGAGGAGCTCAAGACACTGCACAAGCTGATCGGCAAGGTCCAGACAGATATCGAGACGTTCTCCTACAATACCTGCATCAGTGCGTTCATGATTGCAGTCAATGACCTTTCCGAGAGAAAATGCAGGAGCAGGGAGATTCTCGAACCTCTCGCTGTGCTGCTCTCGCCTTTCGCCCCTCACGTGACGGAGGAAATCTGGGAGGCACTCGGACATGCCGAGAGCATCTCCAAGGCATCATTCCCTGAGTATGTGGAGGCTTATACTGTCGAGAACAGCTGCACTTACGCCGTCTCTTTCAACGGAAAGACAAGGTTCACGGCAGACCTTCCGAAGTCAATGGACCGCGCTGAGGTGGAGGCTGCCGTGCGGGCAATGCCTCAGACCGACAAGTATCTGGACGGCAAGACGGTGGTCAAGGTCATCGTGGTGTCTGGCAAGATAGTGAATATCGTAATTAAATAAACGTCTATCATTCAATCGTTTGTATGACATTGAAGAAAGTACTTCCAGTTGTCTGGGATTATGTTGTCCTGACCTTCGGAACGCTGCTGTATTGCCTGGCCTGGGTCAGTTTCATGATACCGAACAACATATCGAGCGGCGGCCTTACCGGAGCCTGCACGATATTGCAGTATGCGACGATGGGTGCAATACCGATGGCCATATCCTTCTTCGTGCTGAATGTCCTGCTGATAATTTCCGGCTCCATTGTGCTGGGCAAGGGCTTCGGCATAAAGACGGTGTATGTTGTCATCCTCTCGTCCGTCCTGTTCGAGATTCTTCCTGCCTATGATTTCCTCAAGGCACTGCCCGGGAATTTCCTCTATATAGACAATGCTCTGCTTGTCCCTATAGTGGGAGGAATTTTGGAGTCCCTGGGCATAGGCCTCATTATACTGCGGGGCGGAAGCACTGGCGGGACAGACATTGCGGTGCTGATCGTCAACAAGTTCTGGCCGGTGTCCCCGGGCAAGGTCTATCTCTATTCAGACCTCGTGATCATCGCATCCGTCCTCCTGGTTCCGGGCAAGGGCTTCGAGGATATGATTTTCGGATATATTGCAATGATTACCTTCTCCTTCATGCTGGACTTCGTCCTTCTGGGCAACAAGACCACATTCCAGGTGATGGTATTCTCCGAAAAGTACGAGGAGATTGCGGATTTCATAATTAACAAGCTTGACAGGGGAGTGACGGCCCTCAGGGCGGTCGGCTGGTATACCAGGAAGGACAGGAACGTGCTTCTCATCCTGGTCCGCAAGCCCCAGATCCGCGAACTGACCAAGGCCATCAAGGAGATTGACGGCAAGGCGTTCGTCAGCGTTTCTCCGGCGACAGGCGTGTACGGCGAGGGCTTTGATGAAATCAAGACCGGTATTGCGAAGAAATTAACTAAAGAAACTCAGAAATGACAGCCAAGTCAATATTGAAACTGGGGAAGGAATATCTTCTCCTTACCCTGGGCATCCTGATATATGTTGCGGGATGGACCATATTCATGATCCCGAACAACCTCATCGGAGGCGGTCTCACCGGCGTGAGCTCCATCATCCAGTATGCTGTCGGAATCAAGATGGGTTATACCTATTTTGTGCTGAATGCCATCCTCCTCGTGACGGCGTTCGTGGTGATCGGCGCCAACTTCGGCGGCAAGACGATTTACGCCATAATCCTGGCCTCTGTCGGGCTGAATGTGCTTCAGGACCTGATTCCTGCCGCAATCATAGAGACGCTGTCGGTCCAGAACGGCAAGCTTATGTCCACGATAATGGGCGGAATCCTCTCCGGCGCCGGAATCGGCATGTCAATGTCACAGGGCGGAAGCACGGGCGGAACTGACATCATCGCACTGATCGTGAACAAGTACCGCAATATCTCCCCGGGCAGGATCATCCTGTGGATCGATGCCGTCATCATTCTTTCCTCTCTCGCCGTTCCTTCATACACGGCAGAAGGTGAGCTCGTGCCGTTCGCGGAGAAGATCACCACTGTGGTGTACGGTCTCATTCTGATTACAGTGAATGGATATGTGATTGACCTCTATCTTTCCGGTTCCAAGCAGTCTGTCCAGCTTTTCATCATGTCCCGGAAGTATGAGGAAATCGCCGATGCCATCACAAAGGACATCCACAGGGGAGTCACAGTCCTTCCGGCTGTGGGGTGGTACACCAAGAAGGAGAATCACGTGCTGATGGTGGTGACAAGAAAGACAGATCTTAATTTTCTGCTGAAGTACATAAAGACCATAGATAATGATGCTTTCTTGTCAGTCTCTTCTGTATCAGGAGTTTATGGCAATGGCTTCGATGCCATCAAATCCGGAAGGAAAATGAGCCCGAAGGTGGCCGATTCTGATAAGAAATGAAGAAATCTTAAACTTGAATATTTGCATATATCTTATACACCACCGCTGGGGACAGTTTCCCCGGCGGTATTTTTATCTACTTTTGCACTAAGCGGAACTTAATATAAATTGGATATGCCGAAATACATAAGTTATTCTTTCACCGCGACGGCATTGCGGGTTTTGTCCGTCGTGAATCTGGCTTTCAGCATTCCCGCGTTCATGCCCTTCGGCTGGGAATCGTTCCTGACCGGAGCTGTCATGAGCCTGAATGTCTCATTGTCCATACTGCTCATGCTGCCTGACAACTACAGGGATTTCAAGAGATCCATGGCCTCGGCCGGTGCTGCAGTTCTCATTTCTCTCCCGGCCTCTGCAATGGCCATTTCCGGTCTGGTGCGTCCGGCCATGGCTCTTCTCTCGGCCGCCTCGGTAATCCCGGTATCAGTGTGCTATGCCTTCCGCACCTTCAATATGCTCAAGGACGTGCCGTTTCTCATGATGACGGCTTCCGGCTGGGAAATAATGATTTCGATGATAAAGTGCACATATGTCAGTTTCTCGAATATTCTGGGGTCGCTGGCATTCGCTTCCGTGGCCATCTCGGGAATGGGAGGCCTCTGGATTTCCATTCCGGGCTGCCTGGCTGCAGTCCTGACCTACTCGGTCGTCTTCATCAGGAGCATCAGCGGAGTCCCTTTCGTGATCTGGACTGCGGATGCCTCCCCCATATGCGACAATGACGTTTACAAGACGGCTTACCTGGATGTCGGAGACGGCACGGACAAGTTCATGTACAAGAAGATATGCCGGTACATGGAGGAGAGCAGGTCATTCCTGAATCCCCTGTACAGCCTTGACAATATGGCACGGGACCTGACATCCAACAAGACCTACATTTCCAAGGTCCTGAACGACAACTCCAACCTGAATTTCTGCCAATGGGTGAACAGGTACCGTGTGGAATTCTCCAGGGAATTGTTCGTCAAGGATCCGTCGCTGAAGGTCCGGGAACTGTCCGAAATGTCAGGCTTCAATTCCCAGGTCACATTCAATATGGCCTTCAAGCTGTTCTACGAGGTTACTCCGGGACAGTGGTGCAAGGAGCAGAGGGATCTGCTGGTCCGTCAGGAACGCCATTCCAGCCGGAAGGGACCGGAGCGGTCAGATGCAGGGGAGTCTTCTTCACCGGGTGAATGAAACTGACGTGCCGGGCCATCAGGGAGATGCTGCCGTCCCTGTTGGAGCGCGGCGCCCCGTATTTGAGGTCTCCCTTGATGATGGCCCCGTGAGCTGCCAGCTGGCATCTGATCTGGTGATGGCGGCCTGTCAGGAGTTCCACCTCGACCAGCCAGTATCTTTCGGTAGGGCACAGAATTCTGTACCGGAGTTTTGCCAGCCTGGCATCTTTCCTGCCTTCAGGATGAGCGCAGACGAAGCTCTTGTTCATCTTCTCGTTCCTGACCAGCCAGTCCTCCAGAAGGGCTGAATCCTGATCGGGACGGGAGCATACCAATGCCCAGTAGGTCTTGTGGACCTGTCCTTCGCGGAACATTGCCGAAAGCCTTTCCAGCGCCTTGGACGTCTTCGCCAGTATTGTCAGTCCGCTGACGGGCCTGTCGAGACGGTGCGGTACCCCTAGGAACACCTTGCCGGGCTTGCCGTCGCGCTGTGCGATGAAGGCCTTGTACGTTTCGCCCAGGGGCTCGTCCCCGGTCTTGTCTCCCTGGACTATCTCTCCGGCCCTCTTGTTTATGACAAGGATGTGGTTGTCCTCATATATTATCCTGCCTGCGAGGTCATTGTATTCAGCTTCCGTCAGTCTTCTGTATTCCATATTGTCGTGAATTATGACACCAAAGTTAGCAAAAATATGACAAATTGACATAATTTCATCCTTGTCAGGCATTGGCACGGCATTGGTTAATTACCCGGTGTCGCCGGTTGGCGGCACGGATTCCGCCGGGTGGCGGACCGTATGACAGACAAAAACAGGAGATTTATATTATGGGAAAAATTATTGGAATCGACTTGGGAACTACCAATTCCTGCGTTGCGGTTATGGAAGGTAACCAGCCAACAGTCATCATCAACAACGAAGGTCAGAGAACCACGCCTTCAGTAGTGGCTTTCACCGAGGGCGGCGAGCGCAAGATCGGTAACCCTGCAAAGCGTCAGGCCATTACCAATCCGAAGAATACCGTGTTCTCCATCAAGAGATTCATGGGTGAGTCCTACGATCAGGTCACGAAGGAAATCGAAAGAGTTCCATATTCAGTGGTAAGGGGCGAGAACAATGCCGCCAGGGTAGAGATTGACGGCCGTCAGTACACGCCTCAGGAGATCTCGGCAATGATTCTCCAGAAGATGAAGAAGACAGCCGAGGACTATCTCCGCCAGCCTGTCACAGAGGCTGTGATCACTGTACCTGCATACTTCTCCGATTCACAGAGGCAGGCTACCAAGGAGGCCGGAAAGATTGCCGGACTCGATGTGAAGCGTATCGTGAACGAGCCTACTGCAGCCGCTCTCGCATTCGGTCTTGACAAGATGAACAAGAGTATGAAGGTTGCTGTGTTCGACCTCGGTGGCGGTACATTCGATATCTCTATCATGGACCTTGGTGACGGTCTCTTCGAGGTAATGTCCACCAACGGCGATACCCACCTCGGAGGTGACGACTTCGACCACAAGATCATCGAGTGGCTTGCACAGGAGTTCGCCGCCGAGAATGGCGGAGCAGATCTTACAAAGGATCCTATGGCTCTCCAGAGACTCAAGGAGGCTGCAGAGAAGGCCAAGATTGAACTTTCCAACCAGACTTCCACCGAAATCAACCTGCCTTACATCATGCCGGTTGACGGAGTTCCGAAACATCTCGTGAAGACATTGACAAGGGCAAAGTTCGAGCAGCTCTGCGACGACCTCTTCCAGAGGACACTGGTACCTTGCCGTCAGGCTCTCGCCGATGCGCATCTTACTGCCGGACAGATTGACGAGGTCCTCCTCGTGGGCGGTTCAAGCCGTATCCCTAAGGTGCAGGAGCTTGTCAAGGAATTCTTCGGAAAGGAGCCTAACAAGAGCGTGAACCCGGACGAGGTAGTGGCTATCGGAGCAGCAATCCAGGGCGGTGTGCTCGCCGGTGACGTGAAGGATGTCATCCTCTATGACGTGACCCCTCTTTCACTCGGCATCGAGACCCTCGGCGGCGTGATGACCAAGCTCATCAACTCCAACACCACCATCCCTGTATCCAAGTCACAGGTGTTCTCCACAGCGATGGACAACCAGCCTTCAGTGGAAATCAAGGTTCTCCAGGGTGAGCGCCCTATGGCCAAGGACAACAAGCAGCTGGGTCTCTTCCATCTTGACGGAATCGCACCGGCTCCTAGGGGAATCCCTCAGATCGAGGTGACTTTCGACATCGACGCCGACGGTATCCTCAATGTTTCCGCAAAGGACAAGGCTACCGGCAAGGAGCAGAAGATCCGCATCGAGGCTTCTTCCAACCTTACCGAGAGCGAGATCCAGAGGATGCGTGATGAGGCCAAGGCCAATGAGGCAGCCGACAAGGCCGAGAGGGAGAGGGTTGACAAGATCAACAATGCCGATGCTCTCTGCTTCCAGACCGAGAAGAACCTCAGGGATTACGGTGACAAGATTCCTGCCGACAAGAGGGATGCCATCAACAATGCTCTGAGCAGCCTCAAGGAGGCCGTGAAGTCTCAGAACATAGCTGACATAGACACTCATTCCAAGGCTCTCGAGGAGGCCTGGCATGCAGCTTCGGAAAGCATGAATGCCGGTGCACAGGGTGGCCCGCAGGGACCTCAGTACGGTCCGCAGGGAGGCCCGCAGGGTCCTCAGGATCAGGGTCCGGATGTTCAGTAAGCCTATATGGAATATGATTCAGGAGCCAGCCCGGAAGGGTCGGCTCCTTTTATTTTGCCTTCCGGAGTCAAGTCTGTTGCATTGTCGCTGAAAATTGTTATTTTTGCATAATCCGGCTTCTTCAGTGCTTGCTCCTTTCCGATGCTTGCTCCTTGCACCCGCCGGCTTGAATAACCAACTGACACCTTGATATGGAACATTATTTTGCCAGACTTCAGAATGCTACCCGTCTTTATTGGGACAAACCAGCTATCCGCAACTTCCGCGGAGAATCATTCACCTATGGGCAGATGGCGACCCAGATTGAGCGCTTTCACATTTTCTTCGATTCCTGTGGGCTCAGGAAGGGGGACAAGATAGCCGTCTGTGCCAAGAATACCGCGAGGATGGCATTGTCCTTCCTTGCAATCAATACCAGCGGCAAGGTGGTCGTGCCGATTCTGAGCGACTTCACACCTGAGAGCGTGAACTGGCTCGTGGATCATTCCGAGAGCCTTATTCTCTTCACGGACAATGATATATGGGAGAAGCTGGACATTTCCAAAATGCCGGCCATCAAGGCCGTCATCAGCGTCAAT
Organism: Bacteroidales bacterium; assembly: GCA_004552115.1. The sequence continues at coordinate 1,346 of SFPH01000011.1, read as the reverse complement.
GACTTCAGCCTTCTCTACGGCAATGACGAGATAAAGGAGGCGTATTCCGCCATATCCGCCAATTTTGCAGCAAAGTATCCTATGGGATTCACTGCGGAGAATGTGGTATTTCCTGTGGACAACTGGGACGACCTTGCGGTAATCAACTACACCTCCGGCACCACAAGCGCTCCAAAGGGAGTCATGCTTACCTACAAGGCTTTGAGCGCCAATGTCGATTTCGGACAGAGGTACATCCCTTCCTCCTCTGAATACACCATGGTATCAATGCTGCCGATGGCCCACATGTATGGCCTGATGTTCGAGTTCCTCTATCCTCTCTGCAACGGTACCAGCATTACCTTCCTCGGAAAGACCCCTTCCCCGACACTTCTGCTGGCGGCAATGAAGGAGGTGCGTCCATACCTTCTCATCACCGTGCCGCTTGTCATGGAGAAGATCTACAAGAGCTCGCTCAAACCGGCCCTCAGCAAGCCGCTCATCAAGTTCCTGACATCGATTCCGGGCGTCAACTGCCTGATATACAAGAAAGTAAGGGAAACTCTCCTGTCTGCGCTCGGCGGCAATATCCAGATGATCATCATGGGCGGTGCACCGCTCAATCCTGAGGTGGAGAAATGCTTCAAGAAACTCGGGCTTCCTTACACCGTAGGTTACGGAATGACCGAGGCCGCTCCTCTCCTCGCATATGAGGCCTGCGACAAATATGTCCCGGGCTCCTGCGGAAAGGCTGTCGACTGCGCAACTGTACGCATCGATTCAGAGGATCCTCAGCATGTGGTCGGCGAAATCCAGGCCAAGGGAGACAATATCTGTCTAGGCTATTTCAAGAATGAGGAGGCTTCCGCTTCAGCATTCACCGAGGACGGATATCTGCGTACGGGTGACCTCGGTGTCATTGACGCTGAAGGCAATATATTCATCCGCGGAAGGAGCAAGAGCATGATTCTGAGCGCCAACGGACAGAATATCTATCCGGAGGAAGTAGAGGCTGTCATCAACAGCCAGAATTTCGTGGTCGAGTCCGTCGTGGTGGACCGTTCCGCCAAACTTGTAGGCCTGGTGTATCTCGATCAGGACGCCATCAGCAAGGCAGGTCTCGACCCCGAGACAGTTTCCGACATTCCGGAGCAGATCCGGATCGCTTCCAACAAGGTTCTCCCTTCATACAGCCAGCTGACCAAGGTCGAGATTGTGGAAAAGCCTTTCGAGAAGACTCCGAAGATGAGCATAAAGAGATTCATGTACAAGTAATATCCGGGAAATGCAACATTTCCCGTTCCGGGTGCATCTATTAGGGGAATCGGTCGGACGACCGGTTCCTTTTTTGTGAATATATGAACGAT
>SFPH01000198.1 GCA_004552115.1 Bacteroidales bacterium | reverse complement strand
CCCTCCGTATCTTTCGTGGTACATCTGGTTCTGGACATAGTAGGCCCACATTTCTCCGACCTCGCAATATCCTGCGCCCTCTTCCTCTCCGGTTCCGTAAGTGGTACCGCCGCTGGACACGAATGAGGAAATGATGAACTTTATGTAGCTGTTCCAGTAATCCTTTCCAACCTGGGCAAAGTGGCTCGCATGCGCCAGTTCGTGGCATGTCGTGGAGTACAATGTCGAGTAGGAAATGTCGTTGTGGGCGCCAATGGTTATGTCCGGGAGGAACATTTTCAGGATGCCTGAGAATTCTCCCAGGAAACTTTTCATAAGGGCGTGCTCGACTAAGGCTCCATGCCTCATCATTACTGCACTGCTGCTGTTGAACTTCTGGAATATCCAGATTCTCAGGTTCCTGGGCGGTCTGGCAATATTCATATCGTCAGCTCCGCATCTGGTGATATAGTCATATGCCGCATTGTTCACCACGGCCCTGCACCAGAGTTTCCTGTCTGAATCAATCGTGATTTCGGCATCCTTGCCCTCCGGTCCGTCCTTTCCGAGCGCAGACGTCGATGCCGGGACGACAATCTTGTTGAATCCGATTGCGAAATCTTCCTTATTCTTGAACATCAGGCGGTAACGCGGGTTTGACGAGTACTTCTTGCCGAGCTTGTAGTATCCGTCCCTGTCTGTGTAGGACTCCGAAAGGCTTACCTCCATTGGCATCCTTGTCCACAATCGTGATCCTTCCTTCGGGAATTTCGGCCCCGCCACGGGTCAGGCTGCTGAGCATATCCCCGTTGCCTGTAAGCCTGAATGCCTCTCTCTCGACGGCGTCCCAGTCGATCCCGTCGTCTGACCTGGTCCCAGTTTCCGGGATATAACAATCGTCAAGTATCTCATATTCAATGCCTTCAGGCATACTGGTCCCGTGCGGGAGCACTGCGTACTGCCAGGTAATGTCCTCCTCGTCAATCTCCGGGTCGTGGTAATAGTCTCCGTCCCGGATAATCTTGTAGTCCAGCGGGTGGTCCATCAGGTCGTACCCTGCACTTACAAGCCGCTGGTATTCCTCCTCGCTCTTCGGCAGAAACCTGACATACACGTCGGTCGGGGTGATGTCAACTCGCCGAGAACTATCATGTCATGCCCCATTTCCTCCTTGCTGTCCCATCCTTCGGGCGCAATGTCGGCCCCTTTTTCATTGCATCCTCCCGCCGCAAGCAATAGCAGGACAGATGCGGTCAAACTCAATCTCCGCATTTCAATTTCAATTTGTCGCACTCCTTTCCAGGCCGGAGCGCTCAGTTGTCAGTCAGGTCGCCTGGATACCGGTTCTGTGCCGACGGAATCCGGGCCCTGATTCCGATCGGTTCACGATTGCAAAGTACGGGAGGATTATCCGCATTCAGAAAATGAACACGGATAAATTTTAAAATCGCCATTTCTTGATATTGCAATGCGGTTTTTTTATATTTGCCTGAATGAAATTTGACACAAATATGACAATGCAGAGAAAGATTATCATCTCATTTCTGGCCATCCTGACCACTTGCGGACTGGGACTGGCACAGACTTACTCCGACATTATCCGGGAGTACAGATATGCCGCAGCCGGTGTTTATCATCCCTATCATGCCGGAGACCTGACAGACAGCAAGGCTCCAAGGGGATTCAAGCCGTTCTATATCTCCCATTTCGGGCGGCACGGCTCGAGATACCTCGCCCATCCCGAGTCGTATGAGCCTTTGTATGACGGAGCCGGGAAGGTGGCTGACCTGCTTTCTGAAGAGGGAGGAAAAATCGTTGAGCAGGCATTGCAGGTCGCTGACGCCCACAAGGGCATGTACGGCGAACTGACTCCTCTCGGTGCGAGGGAACATTATGCTATCGCACAGCGGATGTACAACCGGTTCCCTTCAGTTTTCCGTTCCAGGCAGGAGGTGGAGTGCTGTGCAAGCACTGTAAGGCGCTGCATAATATCGATGGCCAATTTTGCGCAGGGAATGGATGACTGCGACCCGGACCTTGACTTCGTCTTCAATACCGGTGACAGGTACATGGCCTATATAATGAAGGGCAATACCCACAAGGAAATCAAAAGCTATGTCCGCTCCCATCTCGGACCGCTCAAGAGGGAGCGTTGCGGATATGAGAAACTCTTCTCCAGGCTCTTCACCGACCCGGAGGAGGCAGCAGCCAGGCTGGGGGACCCTTACAAGTTCGCATTGGCGCTGTACGATGCCGCTGCCATTGCCCCGGACCTGGACTTCCTTGGCGTTGACCTTCTGCAGTATTTTGATATTGACGAACTTATAGCATTTGCGGAATGTGATTCGGATGACATGTTCGCGGAGGTTGCCAATTCGGAGGAATGGGGAGACTTCGCAATGAGCCCGGCTGATGATCTGCTGGAGGATTTCATTGCCAAGGCGGATGCTGCCATACTTCCGGATTCAGGCAGGGCGGCCGATCTGCGCTTCGGTCACGATACCGGTCTCCTTCCGCTGACCTGTCTCCTGGGAATCAGGGAGATGAGCGTCAAATATCCTTCGGAGACCGCTCACGACAACTGGAATACATACAGCAGGATTCCTATGGGCTCAAATCTCCAGATGGTATTCTACCGCAATGCTGCCGGAAAGATACTCGTGAAGCTCCTTTACAATGAGCAGGAGACCTCCATTCCGGCCCTGGAACCGTATTCCGGCAATTATTATGAATGGGAGACCCTCCGCGCCTGGATGGTCTCCAGAGTCGATTTCGCAAGGAATAATCAATAAGGAACCGAGATGAAAATAGTATATCTGGATGCTGCCACTGTGGGTGACGTATCTTTCGCAAGCATAGCTGCGCTTGGCGAGCTGGTCTGCTGGCCTGAATCTACCGAATATCTGCATGCCGTGGTCATCGGTGTTCTCCCACGAGTCGAACGCCTGTTGCCGCATCTCTTGCGTGATCACCATCTCGGGCAGCGGTTTCTTGGTCAACTCCTCGCGCTTATCCGATTCCGACAGCCCGAGCCAGTGCGCCATATCCGAGCCCGTGAGGTCGGCTCCCTTGTCGGCATCGGGCATCACGCCGATACCCTTTCGAGTGAAGCCCACCTCCGACACATCTGCGCCCCAAGCCAGCGTGTAGCCCTGCGCCAACGCATAGTCGATGATACGCATCATCTCCTCCATCGGCACATTGTACATCTGGTCCATGCGCCAGTTATCGGGTACCTCGAGCGCGAACTGTGTGTAGAAAGGATGGTGTGTGTATGAGGTAATGCTCACATAATCATCGGCATTCAGCCCGAGGGATGCCGCAAACGACAGCGGGGTGTACTCTTTGCCCTGATAGGTGAAGGTCTCGGGGCAAGTGCCGAGGTAAGTGTCGTAAATGGCTTGCAGCCCTTTCTTCCACACGGGCGTCAGTTTCTTCAGCCGCCCGTTGGTGAGCGCACTCACATACCCTTCTGCCAGCGCGTCCAACTCGTTGTGCACGGGCAGCGTGTCGCCCGCCGTCGCACCGTATTGTATGCCAGGCATTGCCTCCTGCGGCACCAACCCGTAGTTCTTCAAGCAGTAAATCACATCGTATGCCGACCCGCCCGGGGCAAACTCCGTGGAGCCGTACATGCGCACCACATACTCAGCGCGATCCATCATCGTGTGGTGCACCACGAACATCTCGCTCAGGTCGTACTCGCCTTTGCCCATGCGCAGCAACTCGCTCTCGAGGAAACCAATAGTTGAGAAACTCCAGCAGGTGCTGCTGCGGTGTTGGTTCTTCACGGGGGTGATACCCACGCTGTCCACGGTAGTAAACACAAAGCCTTCCGGCACGGAGTCCGAGGCAACAACGGCGCTGTCTTGTTGTGCGTGCAACGGCAGCGTAAGCGCACAAGCGCAAAGAATGGTAAAAAGGGTCTTTTTCTGCATAGTGTTAGTTTGTTTAGTTAGTAAGAGGCGCAGTCCGCCTCAGTATGCAAATT
>SFPH01000197.1 GCA_004552115.1 Bacteroidales bacterium | reverse complement strand
AAAATTCCTTCTCGTGAAACAGCTGCTTGGCCTGCCGGAGCTGCTTGTGATCGAGAGCCCGTACATAGGTCTCGACAACGGAACCCGGAATCAGCTCAATCGCCTGTTCGAGACTCTGATAAATGATGCCGGTCTCACCCTGCTCCTTGTACTTTCAAGGATGGAGGAAATTCCCCCGTTCATTACCCATGTTGTCCAGGTGAAGGGGCTGGACGTCGGGGCGAAACTTCCCGCCGCCTCCGCGGTTGGCAGACCGGCCTCCCGGCAGGAATCTGCCGCCTTGTCATCCGGACCCGCATCTTCGGAAGCCTGCAAAGCCACGAAGCCGACCGATGCTGCCGCAGACAGATCGGCAAGGGAAAGGGCAGCGGTCCTGCGCCTGAAAGGAGTAACGATAAGATATGGGGACAGGACAATCCTGCGCAATCTGGACTGGGAGGTAAGGCAGGGGGAGCACTGGGCTCTGACCGGGGACAACGGCTCCGGAAAAAGCACGCTGCTGAGCCTCATCTGCGCCGACAACCCTCAGGGTTATGCCTGTGATATAGAGCTTTTCGGGCGCAGGCGCGGAACCGGGGAAAGCATCTGGGACATAAAAAGGAATATCGGCTACGTCTCCCCGGAGATGCACCGTTCCTATTACAGGAACATTCCTGCATTGGACATCGTTGCAAGCGGCCTCTTCGACACCGTCGGACTCTGCCGCAGACCGGATGAAAGCGGGAGGGCGCAATGCCTGGAATGGATGGAACGCTTCGGCATAACATCTCTTGCACAGAGAAATTTCCTTACGCTGTCCAGTGGAGAACAGCGCATGTGCCTGGTAGCCAGAGCCTTCGTGAAGAATCCACCACTGCTGGTGCTTGACGAGCCGATGCATGGCCTGGACAACGCCAATTGCGGGAGAGTCCGCACCATCATTGACGGATACTGTTCCGATCCCTGCAAGACTCTCATAATGGTGACCCATAATCCTGCCGAACTTCCGTCCTGCATTGACAGGCATCTCCATCTCCTCCGTCCCTGAAGGCAATCATTGACGGGAGCTCCAATCAAATTACGGTTAATCAGTTCCGGAATAGCAAAATCGGATAATTTATGCTAATTTTGCAGGATGTGGATTCACGAATAATAAAAACAGAAAATTATATGGCAAATATGGAATTGAGCGAGCAGGAAATCATCAGGAGAGAATCTCTCGCAAAGCTCAGGGAACTCGGAATCGAACCTTATCCGGCACCTCTTTACCCGGTCAACACCTCAACGAAGGAAATCCTCGAAGGCTATGACCCGGAGAAGGGCAATTTCAATGAAGTATGCATCGCCGGCAGGATAATGTCAAGGCGTATAATGGGAGCAGCCTCATTCATGGGACTCCAGGATGCTGACGGCAGAATCCAGGTATATGTCAACAGGGACGAAATCTGCCCGGGAGAGGACAAGACAATGTACAACACCGTCTTCAAGAAACTTCTCGACATCGGCGATGTTGTGGGAATCAAAGGCTTCGCATTCATCACCAAGACCGGCCAGCTTTCCGTTCACGCCAAGGAGCTGACACTTCTCAGCAAGTCCCTCAAGGTGCTCCCGATCGTGAAGGAGGCTGACGGAAAGGTATTCGACGCATTCAGCGACCCGGAACTCCGCTACAGACAGAGATATGTGGACCTCATTGTGAACCCCCAGGTGAAGGACGTGTTCGTGAAGAGAGCAAAGATCGTGGCAACCATGCGCGAGTATTTCAACAATGCGGGCTGCCTCGAGGTCGAGACTCCGATTCTCCAGTCCATCCCGGGAGGTGCGACGGCAAGGCCGTTCATCACCCATCACAATGCGCTCGACATCCCTCTCTACCTCCGTATTGCCAACGAATTGTATCTCAAGAGATTGATTGTCGGCGGATACAACGGGGTATATGAGTTCGCGAAGGATTTCCGCAATGAGGGAATGGACAAGACCCACAACCCGGAGTTCACCTGCATGGAAATCTACGTGGCCTACAAGGACTACATCTGGATGATGGAGTTCGTGGAGAAGATGCTGGAGAAGATTTCCACAGTGGTCAACGGCACCACACAGGTCACCATCGGCGATAACACCGTGGATTTCAAGGCAGGATACCGCAGACTTCCGATTCTCGAGGCCATAAAGGAATATGCCGGCGTGGATGTGAAGGGAATGGACGAGGACCAGCTCCGCGAGACCTGCAAGAAGCTGAATGTGGAGATAGACCCGACAATGGGCAAGGGCAAGCTCATCGATGCCATCTTCGGGGAATATTGCGAGAAGAACCTCATACAGCCTACCTTCATCACGGACTATCCGGTGGAGATGTCCCCTCTCACCAAGAGACATCGCGAGGATCCTACCCTCACAGAGCGCTTCGAGCTCTTCGTATGCGGAAAGGAACTTGCCAATGCCTACTCGGAGCTCAATGACCCTATCGACCAGCTCGAGAGGTTCGAGGAGCAGGCAGCCCTCAAGAGCAAGGGCGATGACGAGGCGATGTTCATTGACTATGACTTCGTGAGGGCCCTCGAATACGGTATGCCTCCGACATCCGGACTCGGAATGGGAATCGACCGTCTCACAATGTTCATGACCGGCCAGAGCACCATCCAGGACGTCCTTTTCTTCCCTCAGATGAGGCCGGAGAAGGCTGCTGTCCGTCAGGAAGGCGAACAGGAATAAGACCATGCGGATCGAGACAATCACATCAGTCCAGAATCCGAAAATCAAGATGCTTCTCGCGCTTGGGGAGAAATCCAGGACCAGGCGCGGGAATGCGCTTTTTGTCGTGGAGGGAAGAAGGGAAATCCTGCATTGCGCCGCCTCGGGGTTCGAGGTCAAGGCATTGTTC
>SFPH01000010.1 GCA_004552115.1 Bacteroidales bacterium | reverse complement strand
GAGAGCGTCGATGGTCTTGTCCGGAGAAACGTCATTGGGAAGATGAATCACGAGGTCTGCCGTATCGGTCGTCATATCCTCGATCTTCTTAATCTTGATTTTTCCCTTGGCCTTGGCCTTGAGTATGGACTCGATGAGGGCGTGCGTGGTCTTGCCGTACGGTATCTCCTTGATAGCCAATGTATTCTTGTCTATCTTGTCGATTCTTGCACGTACCTTCACGACTCCGCCTCTCTGACCTTTCATATATTTCGAGCAGTCTGCCATTCCCCCGGTAGGGAAGTCGGGCAGAAGTTCAAAAGGCTCTCCCCTGAGATAGGCGATGGAGGCGTCGATCAGCTCGTTGAAGTTGTGAGGGAGAATCTTGGATGCCATGCCCACGGCAATGCCCTCGGTTCCCTGTGCCAGCAGGAGAGGGAATCTTACAGGCAGCTCTACCGGCTCCTGGTTCCTTCCGTCATAGGAGGTCATCCAGCTGGTTACCTTCGGGTCGAAGATGACTTCCTTGGCGAACTTGCTCAACCTCGCCTCGATGTATCGTGCCGCAGCATTGGAGTCTCCGGTAAGGATGTTTCCCCAGTTTCCCTGACAGTCCACGGCGAAGCCTTTCTGACCGAGCTGGACGAGGGCTCCGAGTATGGACTGGTCACCGTGCGGGTGGTACTGCATTGCCTGACCGACAATGTTTGCCACTTTGGTGAAACTTCCGTCATCCATCTTGAACATGGCGTGCAGAACCCTTCGCTGTACAGGCTTGAGGCCGTCCACGATATTCGGAACGGCTCTCTGCAGGATGACGTATGAGGAATAGTCCAGGAACCAGTCCTTGAACATTCCTGACAGCTTGTATTTCCGGCTGTCCTCACTCAGCAATTTTTCGTACTTGTCAGAAGGGACCGCGGTGCTTTCATCCACAGGCTCTTCGCTGATGTCCCCATCGTTCTCCAGTTCATCCGGAGACATGTCCTCCCACTCGTCTTTGCTCATACTATCGGTATTGGTTTTTGGTCAAGTCCTATTCTTCGTATCCGAATTTGCGGAGTTCCCGGCGGCTCTCTCTCCAGCCTTCGTCCACTTTGACATAGATGCTGAGGAAAACCTTCTTCTGGAAGAAATCCTCCATGTCGATTCTGGCGGCGGTGCTGGTCTTTTTCAGTGCCAGGCCACCCTTGCCTATGATGATGCCCTTCTGGGAATTCCTCATCACATAGATCACGGCGCTGATCTCATATCTCTCCTCCTCTTCCCTGAACGCCTCTATGACCACCTCGCAGCTGTAGGGAATCTCCTGGGAATAGTTCTCCAGAATCTTCTCCCTGATGATTTCGGATGCGAAGAACCTGAGGTTCTTGTCCGTGAAAGCATCCTTGTCGAACCAGGCAGTGGATACCGGAAGCTTCGACACTACGGCGTTGAGAACGCTCTCGATATTGAATTTCTCCCTTGCTGATACCGGAATGATCAATGATGAAGGCAGCTTCTCCTGCCACCATCCCATGAGTTCCACGACCTTGGCCTGGTCGCTGACGTCAATCTTGTTGATGACAAGAATCACCGGACAGTCCACCTTCTGGAGCTTTTCGATGTATTCGGCATTCTTGTCCGCCTTCTCCACCACGTCCGTGACATAGAGAATGATGTCGGCGTCCCCGATGGCGGTGTCCACGAAATCCATCATGTTCTCCTGCAGCCTGTAGTTCGGCTTCAGGATTCCCGGCGTGTCGGAATAGACTATCTGATAGTTCTCTCCGTTGACTATGCCCCTGATTCTGTGCCTTGTCGTCTGGGCCTTGGCCGTGACGATGGAGAGCTTCTCTCCCACAAGGGCATTCATCAGAGTGGACTTGCCGACATTCGGGTTTCCGATGATGTTGACAAATCCTGCTCTGTGCTCCCTGGATGTCTGCGCGCTGTCCATACTACAGATATGCACCCATCTTGAGGATGTTGGACTCTCCCTCTGAGAGATATCTCCATTCTCCCTTCTTCAGGCCCTTCTTGGTAAGTCCTGCGAAATAAACCCTGTCAAGAGCCTTCACCTCGTAGCCGAGAGATTCGAATATTCTCCTGACGATGCGGTTCTTGCCCGAATGTATTTCTATGCCGAGCTTCCTGTGGTCCTCAGCGTCGATGTACTCCAGCTCGTCGGCCTTGATATCCCCGTCATTGAGTGAAACTCCGCTGAGAACCTGGTCGAAATCCTCCTGGGTAATCGGCTTGTCGAGAATCACCTGGTAAATCTTCTTCTTGTCGTATGAAGGGTGGGTGAGCCTTTCGGCGATCTCGCCGTCATTGGTGAACATCAGCACACCGGTAGTGTTCTTGTCGAGCCTGCCGACCGGGAATACCCTGGCGCTGCATTTCTTGAGCAGGTCCATCACGGTCTTTTCGGCGTGCGGGTCGCTTGCAGTCGTGACATAACCCTTAGGCTTGTTCATCACGATGTAGACCTTTTCCTCACCGCGGATTCTCTCACCGTTGAACTTGATGTCGTCGGTGAATACGTTGACCTTCGTGCCAAGCTCGGTGACAACCTCGTCGTTTACAGTCACGACGCCTGCCTGGATATACTGGTCAGCCTCGCGGCGGGAGCATATTCCTGAATTTGCAATGAATTTGTTGAGGCGGATGACATCCTTTATCGGAGTCTCCACCGTATCATTGTCCGAAAGCTGGATCTGGTCGATCTGCGGCTTGCGGCTGAGCATGATGTTGATATTCTGCTCGTCATTTTCATTGAACTTGTATGGATTCTGCCTTTTCTCGGCCGGACGTCCGGCTCCTCTGCCGTTGCCCTGGAATTTGCCTGCCGGCTTTCCTGCCCCGAACGGCCTGCGTCCCGGCGCTCCGTAATTCCTTCCTGCGCCTGACTGCGGTCTGCCGCCTCCGGACGGTGCCCTTCTTCCCGAAGGTCCGAAGCCTCTGCCCTCGGTCCTTCTGTCCTGGCTGCCGTAGCTTCTCCTGGCCTCTCCGCTGTTCCTGCTGTCGGAATAGCCCCTGTTCTCGGAGCTGCCGTAGGACCTTCTGTCCTGGCTTCCGTAGCTTCTTCTGTCACGGTTTCCATAGTTTCTGTCTTCTCCGCCGCCGTACTGGGCCCTTCTGCCGGAACCGTATGACGGTCTTCCCTCGGAATGGCCGTAGCCCCTTCCTTCACTGCTCCTCCTCTCGGAGTTTCCGTAGCTTCTCCTTTCCGATGAACCGTAGCCTCCGCGGCCTCCGTTGTCGGAATGTCCATAGTTTCCGCGCCTTTCAGACGCATCTGATGATGAGTACACTCTGTTGGAAATCCTTGGCCTTCTCGGCCTGAGTTTCCTTCCCTCTGCGGTGTAACCGCTCTTGTTGTTTTCTTCCATTTTGGATTGCCCTGCCGGGCTGTTTAAAAATTAAATATCTGGCTCACGCCATTGAATCATTATTGTATCCGGGGCTCCTCCCGGCTTGTCTTGTTTTCCTTCATGTCAATTCCCTTTCAAAGAGAATATGTATGTAATGGTTCCCTGCTGGAGAGGCGGGGCATTGCCATCCATGTTGAAATGGGTCTCGAGAGCAGCCTTCCTTGCCGCCGCCCACAGTGCTGAATTGTTCACCGTGGTTCCCGGGGCTCCCGGCGTGGCCTTGGTGACATTTCCGTACTGGTCCACGTATATTGTCACAACCACCGTGCCGGACTCCTGCACATTATATGCCGGTCTTGCGATCACTCCCACGACATTGCGTCCCTTCACCACGGCATTCGGTGTCCCGTCGGTCTTCCCGGTCAGGGTGTTGCCCTGGGCGTGACCGGCCTTCAGGGCGTCGCTGACTTCTCTTGCCGTCTGGGCCGCCAGCGTGTCCTTGTCAGTCTTGTTGTCGGCCGCGTGGAACAATGCCCTCCTGTCGATTTCCTTCTCCCTTGGAGGCTCGTATTTCTCCACGTCTCCGAAATCGTCAACCTTTGCCTCGGGGGCCTCGTTTCTTCGTCCTGTCCGGTTCCTCGCTCTGGGGCGCGGCGCCGTTGGCCTGCCTTACCGTGACCTTTTCCCCTTCCTCGGAGAAATCCATAAGTATGCTCTGCTCCTCAGGCGGAGGGTAGATGTATGTAATTCCGGAAAAAACGCCGAAAACGGCTGCGGCGACGTGGACCGCCACCGTGCAGACAATGGCGCCGACTGACGACGACATCTCGGTTTTCCTGCGTATTTCCCTGTACCTCTTCATACTGTTATTCCGGTCTCGTCGCCAATATCACCTTGTAGTGGTTCCTCTTCGCGATGTTCATCACTGCCACCACTTCCTTCACCGGGACGCTCTCATCGGCGTAAATGGAGAAGGTCGGGTCCTCCTCGGACTGGAGAAGCTCCACCAGCTCGTCCTCCACTTCATTGAACTGGACTGCATTCTCAGAGCCGTTGATGTGGTAGGAGTAGTTCCCGTCCTGCCAGTCCTTGATGGAAACGCTGACGGTAGCCTTCGCCGAAACCTGGCCGGTGCTCTTCGGCAGCAGGAGTTTCAGGGCATTGGGATTGACCAATGTCGAGGTAATGAGGAAGAAGATGAGCAGCAGGAACACGAGGTCCGTCATCGAGGACATCCCGTTTTCCGACAACACCTTCGTTGATCGTTTGTATCCCATAACAAGATTATTCTTCTGTTCCGGCCGGTTCGTGGAGGAGATCCATGAAGTCGATGGTCGCGCTCTCCATCTTGAAAACGAGGTCGGAGATGTTGGAAGTCAGATAGTTGTATCCGAAATAGGCTATGATTCCGACCACAAGTCCGCCGACGGTGGTTATCATTGCCGTATAGATTCCGCTCGAAAGCAGGGTGATGTCGATGTTGTTGCCGGCCTGGGCCATGTTGAAGAAGGCCTGCACCATTCCGGTCACTGTTCCGAGGAATCCGATCATCGGGGCTCCTCCCGCTATCGTGGCGAGAATTGGAAGTCCCTTCTCAAGCCTGGCCACCTCGGTGTTGCCGGTGTTCTCGATTGCCGTCTGTATGTCGGACAGCGGCCTTCCGATTCTGGAAATGCCCTTCTCGACCAGTCTTGCGACAGGGGAGTCGTATTTCTCGCAGAGAGACAGGGCAGACTTGAGCTTGCCCTCGTGGATATAGTCCCTGATGTCCCTCATGAAGTTTGCGTCAATGTCGCCCGCCTTGTGGATCATCCACCATTTCTTTCCGAAGATGTAGAATGCAAGGATGGAGAGAATCAGGAGAACAAGCATGAGCCATCCTCCCTTCAGGGCCATGCTCAGAAGGCTCATTTCCTCCTCGTGCGGAATGACGGCGGCAGCGGCGGCTGCCTGTGCTGCGGCGTCGGCTGAGTCAAGACCTGCCTGCAATAAGTAGAAAAGCATAACGTTCATTATCTTCTGTGTCTTTTTATAATTCGCAATATTCTGCAAATGTAGTCATTTTTTCGGTAATCTTCAATACTTGACATTGTCAAGGAAGAGAGGTGAGCCGGGTACGGACTGTCCTGCGTCGGATCTGGTCCCGGTCCTGATGAGCTCTTCCATCCAGGATGCCGGTTTCCGTCCGCGTCCTATTTCAATCAACGTGCCTGTCACGGCCCTTACCATGTTTCTGAGAAAGCGGTCGGCCCGTATGGTGAACACCAGGTAATCCCCTTCCCCGGCAGGGTATCCCAGAAGTCTCACGTGGTCCGGGACATAGGTCTTCCAGCCGGCATATCTTACCTCGCAGACTGAGGTCCTGTTCCCGCCTCCCGTCTTCTCGAAGCATTTGAAATCGTGTTTTCCGATGAGATATCCGCAGGCCCGGTTCATCTCCTCCACGTCCAGCGGGAAAGTGCACAGATATGAGCGGTCTCCTATGAAAGGGTCTTTTTTTCTATGAAGAAAATAGCTATATTCACGGTCCGAAGCGTCGAACCTTGCGTGGAAGCCTTCTTCCACCATTGACACTTCGTGGACCACTATCCCGGCAGGCAGGATGGCATTCAATTTGCAGCGAAGCCAATCCGCTTCGGCTTCAGTAAGCGGGTGCGAGTCGAAATGCGCTATGTAGTTGACCGCATTGACGAAAGTATCGGTTCTTCCGGCGCCCGTGATGGAGATTTCCTCCTTCAGGAGCATTGAAAGAGCCTTTTCGATGTGTTCCTGCACGCTCGGGTCGCGGGGTTGGATCTGCCAGCCGTGGAAGCCGGCGCCGTTGTATGAAAGACGTATTCTGAATCTCATGGCTTGCGTTTGTGGGACAAGGGGACAGAGTTGCGGATGCAGATTGCGATGCAAATATAAATGAAATATTAAAATATTCAGTAATGGACAGTGTCAATATAAAAGAACTGAATGAGAGGATCCAGAAGGAAAGCTCCTTCGTGGACCTTCTTTCCCTTGAGATGGGAAAGGTCATTGTCGGCCAGAAGCAGCTTGTGGAGAACCTTCTCATTGGTCTCCTGGCTAATGGACACATTCTTCTCGAAGGTGTGCCTGGATTGGCCAAGACTTTGGCTATCAATACATTGTCGCAGGCGGTGAATGCCAGGTTCAGCAGAATCCAGTTCACCCCGGACCTCCTTCCTGCCGATGTCCTGGGAACATTGATCTACTCCCAGAAGAATGAGCAGTTTGAGGTTCACAAAGGACCGATCTTCGCCAATTTCGTGCTTGCGGATGAGATCAACAGGTCTCCTGCCAAGGTTCAGTCGGCCCTCCTCGAGGCTATGCAGGAGCGCCAGGTGACCATAGGCGAGGAGACGTTCAAGCTCCCCGAGCCGTTCCTCGTGATGGCGACCCAGAACCCGATCGAGCAGGAGGGTACATATCCTCTTCCGGAGGCCCAGGTGGACCGTTTCATGCTCAAGGTCGTGGTCTCCTATCCAAAGAAGGAGGAGGAGCGGCAGATCATCAGGATGAACAATTCCGGAGAATTCCCGAAGGTCCAGCCTGTCGTGTCCCCGGAGGATATCGTCAGGGCCCGCCAGGTGGTGAGGGACGTGTACATGGACGAAAAAATCGAGAGGTATATCGTGGATATCGTATATGCTACCAGGACACCTGAGGACTACAATCTCAAGCCGCTTTCCGGTCTCATCTCATACGGTGCATCTCCTCGTGCCAGCATTTCGCTTTCAATGGCGGCCAAGGCCTATGCCTTCATCAAGAGGAGAGGCTATGTGATTCCTGAGGATGTGCGCGCAGTCTGCAATGAAGTGCTCCGCCACCGTATCGGCCTGACATATGAGGCTGAGGCCGAGAATATTACTACAGAGAACATCATCTCTCAGGTACTCAACGCAGTCATTGTTCCGTAAGTAATCTTTTACAATGGATTCCAATACCAGCGCATCGGATCTTCTCAAGAAGGTCCGCAAGATAGAAATCAGAACCAAGGCTCTCTCCCACCAGATTTTCGCCGGAGAGTACCACTCCGCGTTCAAGGGACGCGGAATGGCCTTCAGTGAGGTCAGGGAGTACCAGTACGGGGATGACGTGCGCAATATGGACTGGAATGTCACCGCCCGCCTCCGCAGCCCTTACGTCAAGGTATTCGAGGAGGAGAGGGAGATGACAGTGATGCTCCTGATAGACATCAGCCGTTCCGGTTTCTTCGGAACTCAGGGCGGTACCAAGAGGGATATGATTGCGGAGATTGCCGCGGTGCTCTCATTCTCCGCCATCATCAACAATGACAAGGTCGGGGCCCTCTTCTTCAGCGACAGGGTTGAAAAGTTCATTCCTCCCCGCAAGGGCAGGAGCCATCTTCTCCGCATCATCAGGGAGATTCTCGAGCTCCGTCCAGAGTCTTCCGGGACCGATATAGGAGGAGCCCTGAGATATCTGACCAATGCCATCAAGCAGAAATGCACTGCCTTCCTGCTCTCGGACATGATGGATTTCGACAATGAGGGCAATCCCCGCTACGAGGATGCCATGAAGGTGGCTGTCAACAGGCATGACCTCTCTGTGATAAAGGTTTACGACCGGAGGGAAAGGACGATACCTGATGTCGGTCTTGTCAATGTAAAGGACAGCGAGACCGGTCAGACCGCCTGGGTCAACACTTCCAGCCGCAAGGTCAGGGAGAAGTTCGCCGCTGCGGTCTCGGCTTCCGACACGGCAGCGCTCAGGCTGATGCGGAGATATCATATTGACAATGTGGAAATCGCCACCGGCTCGGACTATGTCCGCGGCCTGATGGCTTTCTTTGGAAAACGATGAAATACAGAATTATCATAATATCGGTCCTGCTCTCCCTGCCGCTTGTGGTCAGGGCGGCCGTTCCCGGACCCGTGGATGCGGGGGAAGCATTTCTCCGGCAGCTTCAGAAACGGGATTCCGTGCTGATAGCCGACCAGGTCAGATACGGATTCCGGCTTGATGGCCTGCAGGAGGGAAGCGGCTTGAGACTGCCTGAATGGAAGGAGGACGATGCCGACAGCCTCATGGTTGTCAGGTCCTGGCAGCTGGATACCATCGGAGTGAAGAAGAAGGCCGGACTGATGGATGTGGAGGCCAGCGTGATTCTCGCCCCGTTCGAGGAGGGTGTCTACCGTCTCCCTGATATTCCCGTGGTGAGGGAACTTCCTGACGGACAAGTCGATACCCTCATATTCAAAGGACTGGAGCTGGATGTAAGGACAATGCCGGTGGATACTGCCGCATTCAAGCCTCACGATATCAAGGGACAGATACGTTATCCGGTGACATTCAAGGAGATAGCCTTGTATGTCGGGATTGTGCTCATTGCTGCCGGCATCATTGCCCTCATAGTCTGGCTCATTGTCAGAAGGCGCCGCAGGCTCAGCGGGGAAGGCGTGGTCAAGGATCCTCCTTACATTGTGGCTCTGAGGAAACTGGACAGGTACAGGGGCAACAGGTTATGGGCACCGGAGAAGCAGAAGCAGTTCTACAGCGGCGTGACGGATGTGCTCCGGGAGTACATAGCCGGAAGATTCGGAGTCGGGGCCATGGAAATGACTACGGCCGAAATCTTCGACGGGCTGAAGGACAGCGGAATAGCTCCGGAACTTATGGATGAGACCAAGGAACTTTTCCTGACTTCGGATCTTGTGAAGTTCGCCAAGATGACTGTTTCCGACGATGAGAATGTCAAGGCTGTTCCTACGGCTGTGCGATTTGTGACCGCCACATGGAAGGAAGAGGAAAAGGTAGAAGAAAAGGAGGCTGAAAATGTTCTTTGACAATCCGGAACTGCTCTGGCTGCTGGTCATACCGGCATTGCTGGCGGCATTGTACATATACAGGGAAATTGTCGGAAGGAGGCCTCACCTGAGGGTTTCCGGCATCGGACCGTGGCTTGCCGGCGGACCTTCCGTACTGGGCATGATGAGGCATATCCCAATGATTCTCAGGACTGTAGCCTTGTCTATGATAATTGTTGCCATCGCCCGTCCGAGGTCATCCACCCAGATGGACAAGATCGATACCGAGGGCATTGACATAGTGCTTGCAATGGATGTGTCGACCAGTATGCTGGCAAGGGATTTCACTCCGGACAGGATCAGCGCCGCGAAGGACATTGCCATAGAGTTCATTTCCCAGAGGCCTTCCGACAGGATGGGAATCGTGGTTTTTGCGGGCGAGAGCTACACTCAATGTCCTCTGACTACCGACAGGGCCACTCTCATCAACCTGATGAAGGAGATAGAGACCGGTGTGATTGATGACGGAACCGCCATCGGAAACGGTTTGGCGGTAGCTGTGGCCCGCATTCAGGGCTCTGATGCGAAAAGCAGGGTGGTCATCCTGCTTACCGACGGTGTCAACAACTGCGGAGAAATCACCCCGCAGAACGCAGCCGATATCGCGAAGACCTACGGTGTCAGGGTTTACACCATAGGAGTCGGAGCCAATGGAACAGCTCCTTACCCGGTAGTGACGCCTTGGGGCGTGGAGATGCAGAATGTGGAGGTGGAGATTGACGAGGACCTGCTCAGGAGCATTGCGGAGACCACCGGCGGCAAGTATTTCAGGGCCACCGACAATACGAAACTTTCGGAGATTTACAGCGAGATCAACAAGATGGAGAAGGCCCGCACCACGATCGACAGCTTCCCGGTTTACAAGGAACTCTTCGGCCGTTTCGGCCTCGTGGCGCTGATCTGCCTTCTGCTTGAGGCCCTCCTGAGTCTGACATTGTTCAGGAAACTTCCATAGAATAGTAGATTGTTATGATATATTTTGCTCAGTCTCAATATCTATTATTGCTCGTTCTGGTGCCTGTGTTCCTGGTGCTCTACGGGCTTGTCAGGTATTTCCGCAAGAAGAAGATACGCCGTTTCGGGGACGAGGAGCTGGTGGGAAAGCTTATGCCCTCCTACTCCGGAGCCAAGGGATGGGTACGTGCCGTCCTTTTCGCATCCGCATTCTTTTTCTTCATTATCGGGATGGCAAGGCCTCAGATCGGGGCCAAGCTGAAGGAGCATCAGAGCAGGGGAGCCGAGGTGATGATTGCCCTGGACGTTTCCAACTCCATGCTGGCCAGGGACTATTCCCCATGCCGTCTTGAAAGGGCGAAACTGGCCATTTCAAGGCTTGTGGACAAACTTGACGGGGACAGGATCGGCCTTGTCCTCTTCGCCGGAACATCATTCGTCCAGCTTCCGATCACGACTGACTATGTATCTGCCAAGATGTTTCTCGGCAGCATATCCACAGAGTCGGTCCCGCGCCCAGAGCGAGAGGAGCCGCGCCATCATTGTCATCACTGACGGCGAGAATCACGAAGATGACCCGGTCGAGGCTGCGAAACAGGCGGCTGAGATGGGGATCAGGGTATTCACCATAGGAGTCGGATCTCCGGAAGGTCAGCCTATACCTGTGGCAGGAGGACTGTTGAAGGACTCCAACGGGGAAATTGTCGTTACCAGGCTCGATGAGAATGTCCTGAAGGATGTTGCAAGGGCCGGAGGCGGTGCCTATGTCCGTGCCGGCAATGAGGAATTCGGCCTGAACCCCATCATCTCCGAAATCAAGAATATGGACCAGGAGGAGTTCAATTCGATTGTGTTCGAGGAATATGACGAGCAGTACATGTATTTCTTCGCCATTGCACTCGTTCTCCTGACCATACAGATGCTGGTAGGAGAGAGGAAGGTGCTTAAGAATCTCTTTGATAGGTAAATTGTTGGATATGAGAAAGTTGATATATATATTGGCCTTGCTGTCCATATCTGTTGCGATGTCCGCCCAGACGGACAGGAAGGAGGTGCGCTCCGGCAACAGGCAGTTCCGCAGGGAGAACTACAAGGAGGCCGAGATCTCTTACAGAAAGGCCCTTGTGAAGGATTCCCTGTCATTTGCGGCCAATTACAATCTTGCCAATGTCCTCTATCGAGGGGAACATTATGATGAGGCACCGCAGCCGTGGATGCGTTCAAGCAGTCCCTTCTGCTGAATCCCGGAGATCTTCAGGCCAAGGAGAATTATATCTATGCCAGAAAAATGCTGGAGAACCGGCAGCAGAATGGCGGAGGCCAGGATAATCAGCAGAATCAGGACGATCAGCAGAATCAGGACAATCAGGATAACCAGGACAATCATCAGGACAGGAACGACAATCAGCAGAATCAGGATCAGCAGAATAATCAGGATCAGCAGGACAGTCAGGACGGCCGGAACGGTCAGCAGCCACAGCCTGTAAAAATCTCCCCGCAGCAGGCCCAGCAGATGCTGAAGGCGATGCAGGCCAAGGAGAAGGAGACTCAGGACAAGGTGAACAGGGAGAAGGCCGAGGCACTGAAGTCTAGACAGAAAGAGAAGAACTGGTAACGGAAATCATCAATGGAGAGAAAAGTGAGAGCAATTGTTTCAATGAGGAAGGGCCTGGCGGCATTGGCCCTGTCAGTGTTCGCATCGGTGATGGCCGCCATGCCGGCCTTTGCCCAGATCATCGAGGGGGAGGACAGGCCTTCGGAATTCGTATGGGACAAGGGTGAGGATTTCGACCTGGTGTGGGGACCGCAGCAGGGTTCGTCCACAAGCATACAGATAATAAACGGGAAGCGGACCAAATCATCCCAGTTTACATATATCTATATTCTGAAGCCACGCAAGACGGGACAATGCGTCATTCCTCCGGCTCTGGCGAAGTTCAAGAACAAGGAGGCTTCATCGCAGCCCAAGGCTGTCAAGGTGTTGGACAATGCATCCTCATCCGGCCAGCAGTCCCCGCAGGATTCCCAGTCTTCCGCAAGCTCCAGGCAGTCCGGAACCATAGCCTCGGACGATCTCTATCTCAGTCTCAAGGTGAGCAGGACTGATGTTGTCCTGGGCGAGCCGGTAACAGCCGAATTGAAACTGTACCAGAGGGTTGGCGTGGCAGGTTTCGAAGGGGCAAGGTTCCCCTCATTCAACGGATTCTGGAGCCAGGAGACGGCTGCTCCCACCAACATCGAATTCGAGCGGGAGGATGTGAACGGACAGCTTTACAATTCCGCCCTTCTCAGGAGATATGTCCTGATTCCGCAGCAGACGGGAAGACTCACCATTGACCCTGCGGAACTTGTATGCCTCGTCAATGTAAGAACTTCATCGAGGTCGGGAAACAGCATTTTCGACAGTTTCTTCGACGACGGCTACACCACTGTCCGCAAACGCATCAATTCAAAGGCTGTCACGGTCAATGTCAGGGATCTGCCTGCCGGTGCGCCTGCCGATTTCGGAGGCGGAGTGGGTCAGTACAGGATTTCTGCCCGTCTTTCCCGCAACGATCTCAAGGCCCACGAGGCCGGCTCGCTTATTGTCACCATATCGGGAAGGGGAAACCTTTCCCTGCTCGAGGCTCCGGAACTCAGGTTCCCGCCTGACTTCGAGGTCTACGATGTCAAGTCCACCACCAATGCCGACAAGAGTACCGGAGGCATTTCCGGAAGCAGGGTCTTCGAATATCCGTTCATCCCGAGAAGTCACGGAGATTTCACCATCGGGCCTGTGACATACTCATATTACGACGTGAATGCAGGCAAGTATGTGAGCGTAAGCTCCGAGGCACTGGACCTGAGGGTGGAGAAAGGCTCCGTCCAGAGCCAGGATGCCCAGACGGTCCAGACTCCTTCCGCAGACCGCAAGGATGTGAAGAATCTCGGGGAGGATATCAGGTTCATTGTCCTGGACAAGCCTGATTATTCCTTCAACCGGACATTCATGGTGAACAGCCCGGGATTCTGGATTGCGTTCTCGCTCCTGGCGATTGCCGCTTTTGCCGCATGGCTGATTTTCAAGGGAATGGCTGCAAGAAAGGCCGATGTGGCAAGGACGAGGACCAGGCGTGCCACGAAGATGGCCCTGGCAAGGCTCAGGACCGCATCCGGATATCTCAGGCAGAATCTCGGAGCGGCATTCTACGAGGAGTTGCACAAGGCACTGCTCGGCTATATCTCTGACAAGCTTAATATCGGGGTAGAGGACCTGAACAAGGAAAACATCTCCTCTCGCCTTCTCGAAGGTGGTGTGGCTCAGGAACTTGTAGATTCGTACATCTCGCTAGTGGATGCCTGCGAATATGCGAGGTATTCCCCGGATTCCGGCAATGAGGCCATGACCACCCATTACAATGAAGCCGTAAGAATCATTTCATCCATCGATTCCACAATGAAGTCACATAAGAAGACCACGACTGCATACGGGGCGATGTCCCTGATTGTCCTGATGCTTGCCATGCCGGCAGTAATGAGGGCCGGAAATGAGAATGTCCTCCTCGATTCCCTCTGGCAGAAAGGCGTTTCAGCATATTCTGACGGCAGTTGGGAAGAGAGCGCCGGAGCCTGGGAATCCCTCAGGGGAACCGGAGTGGAGTCCGCTGAACTTTACTACAACCTGGGCAATGCCTATTTCAAGGCCACCGAAATCGGCAAGGCTGTCCTCAACTACGAAAGAGCCCTGAGAATCGACCCTTCTTTCAGCGATGCGCGTTTCAATCTGGAATTTGCCCGCTCTATGGTGCAGGATCGGATCGACGCAGTGCCGGAGTTCATTCTCAAGACATGGGCCAGGAAAATCAGCTATCTGATGAATTCCGATGCCTGGGCCATTCTGTCACTTGTTCTTTTTGCCGCCTTTCTGGCAATGATGCTTCTTTTCCTTCTGGGCCCCCGTGCCGGGCTCAAGAGGACGGGCTTCTACTCCGCCATTGTCCTGATATTGCTGTCGGCAGGATGCTACGGTTTCTCCGTATGGCAGAGGAATGTTTACCGCAGGGCTGACTCGGCCGTGGTGATGAAGCCGGTATCTTCCGTAAAGAGTTCACCTTCAGAGGAATCCTCAAAGGATCTCTTCCTTCTTCACGAGGGTACAGAGGTCGGTGTGCTTGACTCTGTGGGCAAATGGGTGAACATCTCCCTGTCTGACGGCAGGCAGGGCTGGATCCCGGCAGCTGACATCGAGATTATATGACATTGAAACAAGATGACATTCCGAAGCATAATGATGTCCCTCGCCGTGATGATCTGTCCGGCGGGGGCATTTGCGTCCGCACAGCAGCAGGACCATCTCCGCTTTGCGTTCCTGGCGGACACCCACATTGCCGCAGAAGGCAGTTCAGTGGCCGACCTTTCCGCTTGTATCCGGGATATAAATGCCTATGATTCATTGGATTTCGTAATCTTCGGAGGAGATGTCACCAATTTCGGCTCCGATGATGAAATCCGCCTGGCGAAGTCTATGACTGACTCCATCTGCCGGCCCGTCTACGTGGTTCAGGGCAATCACGACGCCAACTGGTCGGAGAGCGGCTGCGGCACATTCAAGGAAGTTTTCGGATACGAGCATTTCCTTTTCAGGGCAGGAGGCTGGCGATTCATCGGCTGCAACAGCGGTCCTGACATGAGAATGGCTCCGGGCCTGGTTCCCCGGGAGACAATGGAATGGCTCTCGGAGCAGGAACCGGGCGAAAAGACCATATTCATCAATCATTATCCGATGGATTCGTCAGTCCTGAACTATTTCGACGTGACGAGGGAACTCAAGAGGCTGGATACCAGGATGGTGATCGGCGGCCATCTGCATGCGTACAGGACTAAGAACTATCAGGGCATCCCTGCCGTGGTATGCCGTTCGGCATTGTCCGCAGGCAGGACTCCCGGCTATACGGTGGTGAAGATTGACGGTGACCGTATCTCATTCTCCGAGAGGCGTTTATATGGTCGGACTGCAGTGGAGCTGGAGCCCTGGGCCACATTCGACCTTGTTCCGGTAAAGGATACGGTGAGATATGACAGCCACGGACTTCCGACGGACTACCCCTGGATGAGGTATGATGTCAATGATGAATTCCCTCAGGTCAGGGAGGTATGGAAGAAGAATTTCGGGGCCAATATCGCCGCCGGTTTCGCCGTGAACAGGGACAATGTCTTCTTCCCTCTGGCCTGCGGAGCAATGTTGTCCGTCTCTCTGAAGAACGGCTCTGTAAAGTGGAGAAAGGACTTTCCCGGCAAGATTTACTCCACCCCGGCATTGTCCGGAAAATATCTGGTATTCGGATGTTCGGACGGCAATATATACGCCCTGAATGCCTCTGACGGCACATTGAAATGGAAATTCCAGACCGGGAAAGCCGTTCTTGCCTCGCCTGTGATCCTGAACGGGAAGGTCTTCATCGGCGGCTCCGACGGGGCTTTCAGATGCATTGATCTGAAGACCGGCAAGGCAGTATGGACATACGGCAATGTCGAGGGCCACGCTGTCTCCACGCCTTACGCTGACGGGGAGAGGGTTATTTTCGGAACCTGGGGAGGCAAGCTGTATTCGCTTGATTCCGAGACCGGAAGGGAGAACTGGGTGTGGTCTGTGGGCAAGGCCTCCAAGATGTATTCCCCGGCCTCGACATTGCCGCTGTACTCCTCGGGGAGGGTGTTCGTTGCGGTTCCCGACAGGCAGGTCTATGCCATCGACGCCTCCACAGGACGCTGCCTTTTCACAGTGAAGGGAGGCCGGGATGCGATATGTCTCGGAAGTGACGGCCGTACAGTTTATTCCAAGGAAATGTTCGGAAGGGCCTACGCTTTTCCTGCCGATGTGCAGTTGTCTTCAGGGACGACGCTCCCGGATTCCTGCAAGACCTGGGTGGCTGACAACCACGTCGGCTATGACATTGCCCCGACCGCTCTGTCAGAAAGGGACGGAGTCCTGTATATCCCGACAGACAAGGGCAATATCATTGCCCTGAGGGCATCTGACGGCGCTTTCCTCTGGGCTCACAAGCTCTCGATAGCCCTTGTGAACCCTCTCCGGCATTTGGTTATCGCCCGGAAAAACGCTATATTGGCATCTGCGATGGACGGAACTGTCGCATTGATGAGTGAATAACACTAATATTTCAGATACTGATGAACATTGTAAAGACAACAATGCTGGCTGCCGGGCTGTTGATGGCCTCTTTCCAGGTCCGTGCCGCCGTCAATGCAATCGAAGAGGACTGGCAGAACCCGGAAGTGTTCGGAATCAACCGACTTCCGATGAGGGCCAGCTTCACTACCGACCAGCAGAAGACATTGAGCCTCAATGGTGAATGGAAATTCAACTTCTGCGAGAACCCTTCTTCCAGGACTGCCGGATTCCAGGCTGTGGATTTCAATGACTCCGGCTGGGACAATATTCCGGTCCCGGGTCTCTGGGATTTCCATGGTTACTGCGACCCTATGTATGTCAATGTGGGATATCCGTGGAGGGGTCATTACAGGAACAATCCGCCTTTCGTTCCGGAGGAGCACAACTATGTAGGCCAGTACCGCCGCACATTCATTGTCGAGGAAGGCTGGACAGGCAGGCAGATATGCCTTTGCATCGGCTCTGCCACATCCAATGTCCGTGTATGGGTGAACGGCAAGGAGGTCGGATACAGCGAGGACAGCAAGCTTGAGGCGAGATTCGACATTACCAGGTATGTCAAGGCGGGAGTCAATACGATTGCCCTCGAGATTTTCCGCTGGTGTGACGGCACCTATCTCGAGGACCAGGATTTCTGGCGTTTCGCAGGCATTGCCAGGGGAGTGTATGTATATACCAGGGAGCAGAAGAGGATCGAGGATATCAATGTCCGTGCGGACATGGACGGAAATGTTTCAATCCTGGCAAAGACCACCCCGGGCATTTCCAGGATCAGATATGCGGTTTGCGATCCTTTCGGAAACATTGTTGCTGAGATTACCGAGCCCGCTGTAAAGTCCCAGGAGAAGGATGATGAAGGCAATCTTGTCTTCAGGACGGACGTGAAGGTCAATTCTCCTGCGCTCTGGAGCGCCGAATCCCCATCCCTCTATACCCTCAGGGCCGAGGCGGAGGACAGAAAGGGAGTAGTGGAGAGCACCGGGATTGATTTCGGATTCCGCTCCGTTGAGATCCGGAACTCCCAGCTTCTCGTCAACGGTCAGCCTGTCCTCATCAAGGGGGCCGACCGCCATGAACTCAGCCCTTATGGCGGATATGTAATCTCCGAGGCCGAGATGGTCAGGGATATCGAGGTGATGAAGCAGCTGAATGTCAATGCGGTACGTACCTGCCACTATCCTGATGACCCGCGCTGGTACTCACTCTGCGACAAGTATGGCATATATGTTCTCGACGAGGCCAATGTCGAGTCTCACGGAATGGGTTACGGTGAGGAGTCCCTGGCTCACAGGGCCGATTACAAGGCAGCCCACCTGAGCCGCAACCAGCGTATGGTCTACAGGGACATCAACCACCCGAGCATCATTATCTGGAGCCTTGGCAACGAAGCCGGCAACGGGGACAATTTCCGGGCTGCCTATGACTGGATAAAGGGGTATGATCCGACCAGGCCGGTTCAATATGAGAGGGCCGTGCTGGAGTACAACACCGACATCTACTGTCCGATGTATCTTTCTCCGGACGACTGCGAGAAATATCTTACATCCAATCCTCCGAAGCCCCTCATCCAGTGCGAGTACGCCCACGCCATGGGCAACTCGGTGGGCAACTTCAAGGAATACTGGGATCTTGTCCGCAAATACCCTTCATATCAGGGAGGCTTCATCTGGGACTTCGAGGATCAGGCTATCCGCAAGTCCGTTGACCCTGTCAGGTACGGGACAGACCACATGTTCATTTTCGGAGGAGACTCCAATGACTATGACCCTTCAGACGGCTCATTCAACTGCAACGGCTTCATTACCGCCGACAGGCAGTTCCATCCGTCGGCATACGAGATCAGATACCAGTACAGGTCGATTCTCACTTCATTGGAAATTCAGGAGCCGAAGGAAAGACTCAGGGATGACAATACCGAGATCAGGCTCAATGTTCATAATGAGAACTTCTTCATAGACCTGTCCCGCTACAGGCTTGTGTGGACGGTTGAGGTGGCCGGCAACAAGGTCAGGACAGGTGTTGTGGAGAATGTCAAGGCGGCACCTGGGGAGACTGTTTCAGTCGGTCTGGGCATTACCGGAAAGGATTTGCTTGAGGATGCCGCGACATCGATGACCGGGGACCCTTACCACGCCTCAGTTGTGCCTGGGGGCATTGACGGTGACATCTTCATTACCGCAAGCTGGCAGCTCAAGAAGCGTGACAGCCTCCTTCCTGCAGGCTTCGAGGTGGCTTATGACCAGATGGCTCTGTACGAGGCTCCTGCTTCTGCATACGCTGCAGGTTCCGCTGCCGGGAATGCGATGGCGGTTGCATCTGTCGGTGACAATCTCGAATTCACCGGAACTTACAAGGCTCCGGGAACCACCGCCGAGCGCAATGTTGCCTGGAAGGCTGTGTTCGACAAGACAACCGGTCTGCTGACCTCGTATGAGAATGCCGGAGTGCAGATGCTGAAGGAACCTCTCATGCCGTCATTCTGGCGTGCTCCTGTGGAGAATGACATGGGTGCGGGTATGCACAAGAAGTTCAGGATGTGGAGGAATCCGGAGCTCAAGCCGGTGTCGATGGATATTGCCGAAGCAGAAGGGTACACATGTCTCACAGTGGTTTACAGGCCTTTCGGAGATGTGTGCGACATCGAGATGACATACAGGGTTTATGGGGACGGCGCGATTTCCTGCACGGAGAAGCTGAAGGATGCCGGCTCTCTCTCCAAGGCTACGCCTATGTTCAGGTTCGGAATGAAATTCACTATGCCGGGCGAGTTCTCGACTCTGGACTTCTACGGCTACGGCCCTTGGGAGAATTATTCCGACAGATGCTCGGCGGCATTGATGGGAAGATATGTCCAGAGTGTAAGTGACCAGTATCATTACGGCTATCCACGCACTCAGGAGTCCGGGACCAAGACCGGCCTGAGATGGATGAGGGTACTGGATGCTTCCGGAAAGGGCATTGAGATTACATCGGATGTCAGATTCAGCGGCTCTGCCATACCTTTCAGCTTTGACGATCTGGACTGCACCGTCATTGACCCGAATCCTCGTCCTAACCCGACAAATAACCAGCAGGGCGTTGCGAAACATTCGCTCGAGCTCATACCTCTTGCGCACAGGGATGCCAGGGCTCTCGGCTCGACCTATGTCAATTTCGAACTGAAGCAGATGGGCGTCGGAGGCATCAACTCCTGGGGCACCTGGCCTCTGGAGGACTACAGAGTGAACGCTGAAGAGATGGAGTTCAATTTCGTCATCAGGCCGCTCTGATTTCCCGGATGACAAGTATACATTGATTTGCCGCCTCGGATGGGTCAATCCTGTCCGGGGCGGAAATGCCATAGAATGATGCCTGCCGTGACAGATATGTTCAGGGAATGCTTGGTGCCGTACTGCGGGATTTCAATGACCCCGTCCGATGCCTCGATGACTTCCTGGTCCACTCCGTCCACCTCATTGCCGAATACCAGGGCGTAACGTTTCCCGGCCTCCGGGGTGAACCGGTCCAGCATGACAGAGTCCAGGGCCTGCTCCACGCAGAGAATCTCGTATCCCTCGGCGCGGAGTTTTTCTATTGCTTCCATCGTGCGGCTGCAATATTCCCAGTCCACGCTGAATTCGGCCCCGAGGGCGGACTTGTGGATTTCGGCCGATGGCGGTGTCGCGCAGATGCCGCAGAGGAAGACCCTGTCAGCCTTGAACGAGTCTGCGCTCCTGAACACCGAGCCTACATTGTGAGCGCTCCTGACATTGTCCAGGACTACTGCTATCCCGCTGCCTGGCAATGCCTTGTATTCTTCCGCAGTGACACGGCCCATCTCGATTCCCAGTTTCTTCCTATGCTTCATATTGTCGATCATAACGTTTATTCCGGTTCAATAATAATACAAATTTAAAGCAAAATTATCCGGAAATTACTATATTTGTAATCAATATCCGCTTTGTCGGGGTTTATTTTGTATACATTTACTTGGAGCTTATGAAACAGGATGTACAGCTTTTTGATCTGATCAGAAAGGAAAAGGAGAGACAGTCTCAGGGACTGGAACTTATTGCGTCTGAAAACTATGTCACGGACCAGGTGCTCGAGGCAATGGGTTCGATCTGCACGAACAAATATGCGGAGGGCTATCCGGGCAAGCGCTACTACGGAGGATGCGAGGTGGTGGACCAGATAGAGCAGCTCGCCATCGACAGGCTCTGCAAGCTCTACGGAGCTGAGTATGCCAATGTTCAGCCGCATTCCGGTGCCCAGGCCAACCTTGCTGTGGAGATGGCTGTGCTGAAGCCGGGCGACGTGTTCATGGGTCTTGACCTTTCCCAGGGAGGACATCTTACGCACGGCTCTCCTGTCAATGCATCCGGCATTCTTTACAAGGCTGTGGCATACGGACTTGACCCTGAGACCGGAAGAATCGACTATGACAAGATGGAGAGGGTGGCCAGGGAATGTCATCCGAAACTCATCATCGGAGGTGCATCCGCCTATTCAAGGGAGTGGGACTACGCCAGGATGAGGAAAATCGCCGACGAGGTTGGTGCGATTCTCTGGATCGACATGGCCCATACCGCCGGCCTCATTGCCGCAGGCATTCTCGACAATCCTGTCAAGTATGCGCATATCGTGACTTCCACGACTCACAAGACCCTCCGCGGTCCTCG
>SFPH01000196.1 GCA_004552115.1 Bacteroidales bacterium | reverse complement strand
GAATTTCTTCATGTCCTATTACGGCAAGGGAATCGGCATTGAGATAAACTTCCATCCCCTTTCCCTCAAGGAGCCTGAAGTGATTTACGAAACAAAGAGTATTGAGGTACTGGCCTTCCCGCTCAATCACAAGATAGAGACCTACGGCTATCTCTTCAGGGAGAAGATGCCCCAACTCAACGTCAGGAAGGAGGCTGTTGAACGCTACAACTTGACACTCAGTGAAATAGGTGCCATCAAGAGGGGTGAGGATGTGCTCCGCCCTGCCGGCCCTGATGACGGAGCATCATTCATGAACGGTTTTGTCCGCCACTCCGGAACTGACGAGCCTCTCCTGATCCGGAATGACGAGGTGGCGTATCTGCCTTATGTTCCGAGGAGTTATGCATATTGCAGCGACACGGCTCCTTTTCCCGAACTTTCCACCTGGGTGAAGGGCGTCGACCTGCTCTATCACGAGGCGACATATCTTGAGGAAATGGCTGAGCAGGCTGCCGCAAGGCATCATTCCACTACTCTCCAGGCTGCCCGCTGCGCCCTTGAGGCCGGTGCCGGCAAGCTGGTCATCGGACATTATTCTTCCCGCTGCCGCAAAGCCGCCAGATATCAGGAGGAGTGCCGGACCATATTCCCTGAGACCTATGCGGCCGGGGACGGGGATGTTTTTGAGATTTGCGAGAAACACTGAGCCGATGTTGGATAATGAGAAA
Source organism: Bacteroidales bacterium (assembly GCA_004552115.1). The sequence continues at coordinate 2,168 of SFPH01000196.1, read as the reverse complement.
TACATTCTCAAGAGAATCTCCCTGAATGACGAGAATGCGTTCAGGGAACTCTTCCGTTACTATTATCCGAGGGCGGAAGTATTTCTTGGGAAAGTCATTTCTTCCCGGGAGGATGTAAAGGATATCGCTCAGAACATCTTCATAAGAGTCTGGATTATGCGGGCTATCCTTCCTGAAATCAATTCATTCGGCGCATATCTTTACAGGATGTGCCGGAATGCCGCCATTGACTATGTCCGCTCCCGTGGCATCACGGTGCCGATTCCGGATGATTTCGATATCGCGTCCGGCGATACCGCCGACCAGTTGGCGGATGCCCGCGAGACTGAAATGAGAATGTCCAGGAGCGTGGCCCTGCTTCCTGAAAAAAGGCGGAAAATCTTCATCATGTCAAGAGTCGAAGGGCTGAGCAATGCCGAGATAGCAGCCCGGCTCAATATTTCCCCAAAGACCGTGGAGAATCAGATAACTCTGGCTCTCAGGCAGTTGAGGACCATTGTCTCGGCAATTTCATTGTTATTGGTAAATTTCTTCAGATAATTTTGGGGGTTCGCCCCGTTTTCTTCGTCAATAGGGTATAATCACAACGCTAAAACTATCAGCGATGGCATTGAAACAACCTGATTTCTGGGACAGACTTGACATTTCCTCCGTAGATATGGCGGAGGTGGAGAAGTCCTGTGATGAAGTGCTGTCCCGTGCGAAGAAAATGGAGATGGCTTACGAACTCAAGGCCGGCAAAGTGCGCCGCAGGAGATTGTTCCTGAGGACATTGGCCGGAGTGGCGGCCGCTGTGGCATTGATACTTGTGCCGACCGTTTCCCTTATGTACGTGCATTCCTCCCGCAATGAAGTGCATACCGTAGTGGCAGATTATGTGGAGGTGTGCGCCAGAAAGGGTGAGATAAGGGAAGTCATTCTTCCTGACCAGTCCAGAGTTACACTCAATTCGGGAAGTGTGCTCCTCTATCCGGAGACTTTCTCCGATGTGCGTTCCGTACATCTCAGCGGTGAGGCCGTGTTCGATGTGACTGCTTCAGAGGAGCATCCGTTTGTCGTGAGGACGGCGGATGTCAATGTGAAAGTACACGGAACGAGGTTCAATGTATCTTCCTATCCTGATGAAAGCCAGGTGGATGTGACTCTCTGCAGGGGAGCCGTGAGGGTCTCACCTTCAGGGGATGAGTCCAATGCCGTAGAACTTCTTCCGGATCAGAACTACCGTTATGACAAGGCGAGCGGAAAGTTCACCGTCTCGACAGTGAGTTCTTCCGAATACACCGGCTGGGAGAGCGGCAGCCTGTCATTCCATTCACAGGACATACACAGCGTGGCGAGGACAATCAGCCGTCGCTTCAATGTCAATGTCTATGTGACCGACGGAAAATATGACAGGGCTGTAATCACCGCCAAGTTCATCCACGGCGAGACCCTTGAGGAGCAGGTATCGGCCATCTGCCGACTTGTGCCGGGAATGAAGTACACAGTGACGGACGGCAACATCTATATCAGATAATTCGTTTCTGCGGACCCGCAGGACACTCTTACTAATACCAATAAACAAAACCTTAAAATGAAAAGATTCTCAGCATTCATCTGTATGCTGCTCGGAATCGTTCTATCTGTGAATGTCTCCGCTCAGAACCAGACAGTCACATTCCCTCAGGAGAAAATGAGGATCTCGGAGGCTTTCGGCATTGTCGAGAGACAGACAGGACTTTCCATAGCATACAACGAGGACCTGCTGGACGTAGGACGGCTGGTCACATTACCTCCGCGCAAGAATTTGTCGGAAGCGATGAAGACAATCCTTGAAGGCACGGGAACACGTGCCACCTATCAGGGAAAACTCATTCTCATTGTAAAAGACAATGAGGTGAAGGACAATCAGTTGCGTACATATTCCGGAACTGTCCGCGATGATGCGGGAGCCGTTGCCGGCGCCGTGGTCATGATTGGCTCCGGCCAGGTCAATACCGTTACCGGCCCGTACGGGGAGTTCTCCATCAGGGCCAGGAGCGGGGAAGTCCTCAGGGTGACAATGCTCGGATACAAGGACGCCTATCTCTCCCTCGGTTCCAGGACAGAAAATCTGGAAATCACGCTCGCACTGGACAAGAATCTCCTGAACGAGTCCCTCGTCGTGGGTTACGGTTCAATGCAGAAGA
>SFPH01000195.1 GCA_004552115.1 Bacteroidales bacterium | reverse complement strand
TCTCAGGGGCCGTTTCTCCATCGATGCCAATGAAAATGCCAAGAACATTGACACCGTCCTGGAGATATGCCGATGGCTTCTGAACCTGGAGGCCGACCGTAAGGCCCTGGTTCTTGCCATCGGCGGAGGCATCACTACCGACATGGCCGGTTTCGCCTCCTCCATCTACAAGAGGGGAATCCGCTTTGCCTGTCTGCCTACCACATTTCTGGCTCAGGTGGATGCCGCAATCGGCGGAAAGACCGGAGTCAACTTCCTGAATTACAAGAATATGCTCGGCGTCATCCGCCAGCCTGAGTTTACATTCGAATGCCCCGAGGTGCTGTCTACGTTGCCATACAGGGACTTCATTTCCGGGGCGGCGGAACTTGTCAAAACCTTCATCATTGACAATGAGGGGAACAACTACAGCAAGGCCATCAGCGTACTCTCCGCCATTGCCGGGGCCAATGACCACAAGGCCGCAATATTGGAGCATCTACCTGAGCTGCAGGAACTTATATCTGCTGCGGCATCGGTCAAGGCCGGAGTCGTGGAGCGTGATCAGTTCGAGTCGGGGGAGAGGCGCAAGCTGAATCTCGGCCACACCTTCGCGCACGCCATCGAGTGGATGGCCAGGGAGAAGGGCGACGACATCAGTCACGGCGAGGCTGTGTCAATGGGAATGATCATGGCTGCCGGGCTTTCGGAGAAGTTCTATGGCAATGCTGATGCACAGGGATTTCGCAGCCTGTCGCCTGCCCGTGGAATGCCCCTACAGCATATCAGAGCTAGTCCCTGCAATGAAATACGACAAGAAAGCCGAGGGCGAAGGCGTGAATTTCGTGCTCATTCACGCTGTTGGCGACGTAAGAATTGAGAAGCTGCCGGTATTTTTTGTATCTTTGTAAGTTCCGGGACCAGTCAGAAAAACATTCGGTCCCAGGCCCCGGGCAAACAACAGAATTATATGATCTGCACATCAATACAGAACAGGACGCTTGACGAAATCTTCGCCATCCTCGAATCAGGGGAGGTGGAGATGGCTGAAATCCGGCTTGACCGTTGCAACCTGGCCCAGGACGAGGTGGAAGAGCTGTTCTCCTCCTCCGACGTGCCCCTCATAGCCACCTGCAGGGTGTCCGAAATCAGGGCCTCCCTCGACGACGGGAACACGGACGACCGCAAGCTTGACTCCAGGGCATCCCAGAAAGCCGAGTCCCTGCTCATAACCGCCATCCACGCCGGAGCGGCATACACCGACCTCGAAATAGAGGCCCCGGCAATGATGTCCAAGCGCATCCGGCGGGAGACCAGGGAATGCGGCACAGTCCTCATCCGCTCATATCACGATTTCTCCGGCACAGATTCCCTTGAGGCTCTTAAAGCATTGACAGAGAAGTGTTTCGCCCTCGGGGCAGACATTGCCAAAATAGTTGTCACCGCCAATGATGACGATGACACCGCACGTGTGCTGAAGCTTTATGAGAGCTTTGACCCGGGCCGTCTCGTGGCTTTCGCAATGGGGGAGAAAGGCCGGTCCAGCCGTATAGACTGCCTTGCCAAAGGCGCTCCGCATACATACGCCGCCCTCAATGAGGAGGAGGCCGCCGCACCGGGCCAGATGTCCACGGCTTCGATGCGGGCCAATGTCTATGGCGGCAGGAAGTTCATCGGATATCCTTCCGCCGAGCCTGTCCAGATGCCTTGTTCGAAGAGTTTTGCCCAGCGGGCCATCATTGCCGCAGCATTGTCTGAGGGCGTTTCCGTCCTCAGGGGCTATTCTCCATGCGGGGACAATGAATCCGCCATTGCGGTCGCCAGGGCTCTCGGCGCCGAGGTCACTGTCGGGCTTTCATACGCCTCCGGCAATGTGGCCAAAGACGGGTCGGCATTGACCATCAAGGGTATCGGGGCGAAAAGAAATTCATTGAAACTCAATACTCTACATACGGGAGAATCAGGGCTTCTCACTAGGATGATGATACCTCTTCTCTCGGTTCTGAATGACGGTGACATTAGGGTGACCGGCGAGAAGACATTGACCGGAAGGCCGCTCAAGGGCGCTCCGGAGATAATGTCCGCCTTCGGGGTCAGGCTCGTCCAGGCCGGCGAAAGGGCCGCCAATTCCGCTTCCGGGCCGGCCGACTCTGCCGCCGAAGTCTTCGTCCCTCTCGACATCAATGGCTCCCTCAATGCCGGAAAAGCCTCAATATCAGGCGTCAGCGGCTCCCAGATCATCTCCGGACTGCTGATGGCATTGCCGCTTCTCGACGAGGACACCGTCATTGAGCTGAACAATCCGAAAAGCATCCCTTACCTCTTCATTACAATGGACGTGATGAAGGCATTCGGCGTGAAAGTCTGGTGCGATATGGAAGGCGGGGAGGAATTCGCCGAGTCCAAGGACTGGAGCGACTGCACCGCCATCACTTTCCACATCAAGGGAGGCCAGGCCTACAAGGCCGCGGATATGGACATCGAGGGCGACTGGAGCTCGGCCGCAAACTTCCTCGTGGCCGGTGCCGTGTTCGGAAGAGTTGAGCTTACTGGCCTGGATACCAAGTCGTTGCAGGCGGACCTCTCCATTATGGACATATTGATGGAGGCCGGTGCCAGCCTCTCCCAGTTGGGGGACGACGACCCGAAAGGCCTCATTCACGTGCAGAGAGCGCCGCTCAGCGCATTCGAGGTGGACGCCGCCAACTGCCCGGATCTATTCCCGATAGTAGCAGTGCTTGCTGCATTCTGCGAGGGAACCAGCAGAATAGCCGGCGTAGGCAGGCTTGCCAACAAGGAAAGCGACCGAGGCAAGGCCATATTGGAAATGCTCACAAAGATGGGTGTCAATGCGAAAATTGCCGGGCCTCACGCATACCCTGCTCAGGGGAGGCAGCTTCACCTCGCATCACGACCACCGCATGGTAATGGCCCTGAGAGTGGCCGGAATCGGTGCTGACAGTCCTATAGAAATAGATGATACACAATGTGTTGCCAAATCCTTCCCTACATTTGGGGAACTTTTCGGCAAACTATTCTGAACATAGATATGGATTCATTCGGCAGCAAATTCAGAGTCTCCATTTTCGGAGAATCCCACGGCGATGCGATAGGCGTCGTGCTTGACGGAGTTCAGCCGGGCCTCCCTCTCGGTATCGAGGATTTCACGGAGGACATTCTCCGCAGGAAAAGCGGGCCAAAGGGCACGACCCCGAGAATCGAGGCCGACATTCCCGAGATCCTCAGCGGAATATATGAGGGATTCACCACGGGAGCCCCTCTTGCCATCATTTTCAGGAACAGGAATACCCGCTCCGGGGATTACAAGCTTTTCAATGACATGCCGCGTCCGGGCCATGCCGACTATACCGCCAGCGTGAAGTGGATGGATTTCAACGATCCGAGAGGCGGCGGACATTTCTCCGGAAGGCTTACTCTGCCGATCGTGGCGGCGGGAGTCGTGGCCAAGAAAATGTGTGTCTGCGACGTGCGTGCCAGCCTCATCGAGGTGGGCGGAATGTCCAGGACCGAGGCTCTGGCGACATTGACGGACGAGGACAGGAATGGATTGCCGGAGTCTGAAATCCCGGCTTCCGTGATATGGAAGGACGTGATTGCCAATGCAATGCGTGAGCGTGACTCCATCGGAGGAATAGTGGAATGCGTGGCGTCCAAGGTCCCTGCCGGCCTCGGAGAACCGTTCTTCGACTCGGTCGAGTCCCTGATTTCCCACGCCATCTTCTCCATCCCGGGAGTCCGTGGCATAGAATTCGGAGACGGATTCGAGGCGGCCAGAATGAAGGGTTCTGAGCACAATGACCCGTTCGACAATGTCGAAGGCGGCGATGTCAGCCTGCATCTCAGCGTGCATCCGTCCAAGAACGGGGCCGGCGGAGTGAACGGCGGCATCACCAACGGCAATCCGATCGTGTTCAGGGTAGCCTTCAAGCCTACCTCCAGCATAGGGAAGCCGCAGAAGACATTCAATTTTGCAAAGGGTGAGATGGATGAACTTTCCATCCCCGGCAGGCACGACGCCTGCTTCGCCCTCAGGACCCCTCCTGTAGTGGAAGCGATGACGGCAATCGTCCTCGCCGACTTGATGAAGAGAATATAAGAATTTATGGATATAAACGAAGAAAAGGAATTGCTCCGGGACATAACCGCCAAGGAATACAAGGAGGGTTTCGTCACCGACGTCGAGCAGGAATTCATCCCGAAAGGCCTGAACGAGGACATTGTCAGGATGATTTCCGAGAGGAAGGGGGAGCCGCAGTGGCTTCTGGACTTCCGTCTCGACGCATTCCGGAAATGGCAGGCGATGGAGGCCCCGGAATGGGGTCACCTGGATATGCCGCATATTGACTATCAGGACATCATATATTACGCAGCCCCGAAGAAGGATGCTGACAGGCCGAAGGAGATTGACCCGAAGCTGGCCGAGACCTTCGACAAGCTCGGCATTCCTCTGAAAGAGAGGGAGGTCCTGGCCGGCGTGGCTGCCGTCGATGCCGTGTTCGACTCGGTTTCGGTGGCCACGACATTCCGTAAGGAACTGGCTGACAAGGGAATCATCTTCTGCTCGTTCAGCGAGGCCGTGAAGGAGCACCCTGACCTTGTCCGGAAATATCTGGCCACGGTGGTGTCTGCCGGGGACAATTATTTCGCCGCCCTGAATTCGGCCGTATTCAGCGACGGCTCATTCTGCTACATCCCGAAGGGGGTGCGCTGCCCGATGGAACTCTCCTCATATTTCCGTATCAACGCCAAGGGCACGGGCCAGTTCGAGAGGACATTGATTGTGGCCGACGAAGGCTCTTACGTCAGCTATATGGAAGGCTGCACAGCCCCTATGCGCGACGAGAACCAGCTTCACGCCGCAGTGGTGGAAATCGTGGTCATGAAGGATGCCGATGTCAAGTACAGCACCGTGCAGAACTGGTATCCGGGTGATGCCGAGGGCCGCGGAGGCATTCTCAACCTTGTGACCAAGAGGGGAATATGCCACGAGGGAGCCCATCTGTCCTGGACCCAGGTCGAGACGGGCTCCGCCATAACCTGGAAATATCCGAGCACCATACTGAAGGGGGACAATTCCTCCTCGGAGTTCTATTCCGTGGCCGTGACCAACAATTACCAGCAGGCGGATACCGGCACGAAGATGATTCACGCCGGAAGGAACACCAGAAGCCGCATTGTCAGCAAGGGCATATCGGCCGGGCATAGCCAGAACAGCTACAGGGGCCTTGTGAGAATGCTTCCGGGAGCTGCCGGAGCAAGGAATTTCTCCCAGTGCGACAGCCTCCTGATAGGTTCGCTCTGCGGTGCCCACACCTTCCCGGATATACGGACGGACAATTCCACGGCTGTGGTCGAACACGAGGCCACCACGTCCAAGATCAGCGAGGACCAGCTTTTCTACTGCAACCAGAGGGGCATCGGCCCGGAAGAAGCTGTCGGCCTGATAGTAAACGGCTATGCCCGCGAGGTCCTGAGCCCCAGAAGCTGCTTCAGGTATCGCTGGAAGGCTCTGTGGGATAGGCTTCAGGCCAAAGGCCGCATTAACGTAGATAATTGAAAATGATGAACTGGATAAATTACACATTGTTCACAATCGGCGGAGATACCCCGGTACTTCTCATTGACCTGCTCACGTCACTGGCGGGTCTGACCTGCGTCTTCCTTGCCGGAAGGAACAGCAAGTACAATTTCTGGGTGGGCTATCTCTACTCCGCCCTCCTCTTCCTGATGTTCTGGAACAAGAACCTCTACGCCAATCTTATTCTTCAGCCCATATCATTGGGAATCAATATATTGGGGCATTACCGCTGGACTCATCCGAAGTCCGGGGAGCAGAGTTTCGACGACAGTTCCGCATTGAAAGTGACAATGCTGGGGTGGCGGCAGCGCATCATTGCCATAGCCTCCATCTTCATCCTCGCCGGCGTATGGGGCTGGTTCATAAGCCTCATAGGCAATGCCGTATTCCCGGGCAGATTCCCTTCCGACCCGGTTCCGTACCTCGACGCCTGCGTGACCATCCTGATTCTCGTGGCCCAGTTCCTCTCGGCCCTGAAGAAATGGGATTGCTGGATAGCCTGGCTGATGGTAAACATCTCCCAGCTCATCCTCCACATATCCGTAGGCCACATTTTCATGCCGGTAGTATGCTCCCTCTACCTCATCAACGGCATCTGGTCGCTGATTACCTGGGCAAGACTCTACCGCAAGAACGCATAGACAACATCTAACAGACAGCATATTCTTATGGCAAATGACATATTGTTGCAGATCAGCGGACTTCACGCTTCTGTAGGAGACAAGGAAATACTCAAGGGCATTGACCTGACCATCCGCAAGGGCGAGATCCATGCGGTAATGGGGCCGAACGGGGCCGGCAAGAGCACATTGTCCTCCGTCCTGGCAGGCAAGCCTTCGTTCACGGTGACGCAAGGCAGCATTGAGTTTATGGGGCGGGATCTTCTGGCAATGAGCCCGGAGGAAAGGTCCTGGGCCGGCATTTTCATGTCATTCCAGTACCCGGTCGAGATTCCGGGAGTCTCCATCACCAACTTCATGAAGACGGCCATCAATTCCAGGCGCAAGGCTGCGGGGGAGGAGCCGATGAAAGCCGGTGACTTCCTGAAACTTATGAAGGGAAAGATGGCTTTCGTCCAGATGAAGCCTGAATTTTCCAAGAGGGAGGTCAATGTGGGCTTCTCCGGAGGAGAGAAGAAGCGCAATGAGATCTTCCAGATGGCAATGCTGGACCCGACCCTGTCCATCCTCGACGAGACCGACAGCGGCCTGGACGTGGATGCTCTCAGGATTGTAGCCGAGGGAGTCAGGTCGCTCCATACTCCTGAGAAATCGGCTATTGTCATTACCCATTACAAGAGGCTTCTGGACTACATTGTCCCGGACATCGTGCACGTCCTGAAGGCGGGCCGGATTGTCGAGACAGGCGGACGGGAGCTTGTGGACGTGATTGAGGAAAAGGGCTACGATATCTTCTGATTATGATAAAGTACGACAATACCATACCTGCACGCCTTGACCCTTCTCCGGCACAGGATGCCGGCCATTATCAGGACCTTCCGGTCTATATTGGCCCTGATACATTGGAAGTGCTTGACGGCCAGAAGATAAGCAAGGTTTATACGCTTGGCCCGGATGCCGGGTCTGGCCAGGTTCAGGAGCTTCCTTTCAGCAATATCGTGGTTGGCGGTGATGCCCGGCTCGACATTGTGATAGTGGTGCTGCCCGGCATTTCGGCCGATGTCAGGATTGCCGTCGACATCGTGGGCCCGCATTCCGAGGTGCATATCTCAGGACTCTATCTTTGCAATGCCGATGAGCGGCTTTCCATCCGCACCGACCTTCGTCACCGTGTGCCTGAATGCATTTCCACCCAGCTTTTCAACGGCGTGGCCGGCGGTTCTTCCCGCATCAGCTTCTTCGGAAAGATCGTGGTGGCGCCGGATGCCCAGAAGACCGAGGCCTATCAGACCAACCGCAACCTGGTGGTCTCCTCCTCAGCCCATGCCGAGACCAAGCCCCAGCTGGAAATCTATGCCGACGATGTGAAATGCTCCCACGGCGCAACTGTGGGCCAGCTCAATGAGGATGAGCAGTTCTATATGCGTTCCCGCGGAATCCCTGAAAATGAGGCCAGGATACTTCAGATAATCTCATTCCTGGCTCCCGTGCTTGCCGCCATCCCTGACGCCCGGGAAAGGGAGAGTCTCTCCGCCGAGGTCGAGGCTGCCGTCAGAGGCTAAAGAGTTGATTCCTGAGGCTTGATGCCGACATACATCCTGCAGATGCCGAGGGTGAAGGCCTTGTGGCTGACGGCTGCATATCCGCAGTCGCGCAGGATGCTGCTGAATTCCTTCTTGCCGGGGAAGTTCAGGACTGAGGCCGGAAGATATCTGTAGGCGGCCTTGTCCCCGGAAATGCTGCCGCCGATCAGCGGGAGAATGTGGAGGAAATAGAGGTTGAACAGCCAGCGCATGAAGGCGTTGGACGGTACCGAAAGTTCCAGGATCACGAGCTTTCCGCCCGGCTTGAGGACACGAAGCATCTCCCTGAGGCCCTTCTCCCGGTTCTCGAAATTCCTGACTCCGAATGCCACGGTGACACGGTCAAAACTGTTGTCCGGAAATCTTAAATTCTCGCAATCTCCTGTCTCACAGGATATCAAGTCCTCCAGTCCGGCCTTGGCAACCTTGTCCTTCATCACCTCCAGCATTCCTTCGGAGAGGTCAACTCCGGTGACGTGGCCCATTGCATCGGCCTTGCCGGAATCAGAGCTGTCCTTCGCAATCTTTCTCATTGCCTCGGCTATGGCAATGCTGAAATCACCTGTCCCGCAGGC
>SFPH01000194.1 GCA_004552115.1 Bacteroidales bacterium | reverse complement strand
GACAGACACCCTCGGAAACCTCTCCCCATTCACGGAGCAGATCAAGCTTGTGGCGGAAAAGACCGGAGGCGCATCCAAGAGTTCCCGCAGGGACATCAAGCACGAAGATACCACCTGCGTGATGAAAGTGACGGCGGAGCCGGAGAATGTGGAGCAGTACGGCTTCGGAATCGAGTTCAACTACCCTATCATCTATGAGAATTTCGACTCCCTGACCCTCACAGCGACGGATCCGAAGCAGAGGGATACCAGGATGAAGTTCAAGGTGGAAAGAGACAGCCTCAATCTCAGGAAATATGTGCTCCGGCCCGAGGGCAAGCTCATGTCAGGATACGAGTACAAGCTCAAGGTGCCATACCGCAAGTTCCGGGATATCAACGGGTTCTACAATGACAGCACGGAAGTGAAGGTATCATTGCCGAAGGACGAGAAACTGAGTTCATTGACATTGAACCTCACCGGGGTCAACAACAAGTACATAATCGACCTGCTGAACGAAAAGCGGGACAAGGTCCTGCGCTCATATATAATAGAGAAGGATGCGGCATTGCTCTTCCCTTACCTGAAGGAGGGCAAGTATTCGATCCGCATTACAGAGGATCTGAACCGCAACGGCATTGTGGACACAGGCAATCTCCTGGAACACAGGCAGCCTGAAAAGGTAAGATTCTACAAGCTGAGGGACGGTTCATTCCTCATCACAATCAAGGAATCCACGGAGATGGAGCAGAAGATCGACGTGGCTAAACTGTTTGAAAATTAAGCATTTGCAATGAAGAAAACCATATCGTTCATAATCGTTGCTTCAATCTTTCTATGCCTTGTCCCGCAGAATGCCGAGGCAAGGAAGCAGAAGAAGGCAGTGTCGGATTCTCTCAGTGTGAAGGCGGTTCCGGACAGCATTGCGAAGGAAAGGCTCACCTTCCTGCGGGACAGCATTGCCGCAGGCGGGGACAGTCTCGCCGTTCCCCTTACCGACAGCCTGGACCTGATTCCGACATTCTCGGACGAGTATCTCGACACAGTGAAGATGAAGAAGGCCAAGGCAATCAACGACTACACCATGATAGGCGTGCAGTACGGAGTGTCGCTCAGCCAGATGCGTTTCAATCCGACCAAGCGGCAGGGAATGCTGATGACTCCGTACAACTTCGGTATCACCTACACCAGATACGGAAAGATGTTCGGCTACATGCCTTATTTCGGCTTCCAGACCGGAGTTCTCTTCGGACAGGACGGCTATGTCTTCAAGAAGGACAAGGAGACCGGGGAATACAAGGAAAGCGTGGACGGGGCGACCAAGGCCACCTACAGCTACATTGAGGTGCCGATGCTGGCCCATCTCCACATCGACGTATGGCATCTGAAACTCATTGTGAATCTGGGACTTTACGCAGGATACAGGATGAGCGTGGAGAGGGAGGGAGAGCGTCTGGACCCTAATTATACCAATTCGTTCCACGACTATGACAGAAGATTTGATTATGGTGCGAAGGCCGGGGCAGGCATAGGTCTCATCCTCGATCCTATCGAATTCCACATACAGGCCACCTACAGGGCATCGCTTAGCTCCCTGTACAAGCCGAACTACTACAGTGAATATTATTACCGCTTCGCCTATCCGTCCGACATCCTGATCACGGCGGGAATCCACGTCCAGCTGACGAAGAGGACGGGCCGGACCAAGGCGTCGCTCAGAAAAGAAGCAAAAGCATCAGTTTACAATGACACGGAAAATTCAGGCTCAGATCGGTTGCATTAGAATCGGAGAAGGCTGCCCCATCGCAGTCCAGACAATGTGCAACACGCATACTTTCAATGTTGAAGACACTGTGGCGCAATGCCGTGCAATGGCGGCGGCCGGAGCTGACATTATAAGAATCACTGTCCCGGGACTCAGGGATGTGCCGCATATGAAGTCCATCCGGGAAATCCTCAGGTCCGAGGGTATCATGACTCCGCTTGTGGCTGACATTCATTTCTCTTCCGAAACAGCAATCGCCGTGGCTCCCTTCGTGGAGAAAGTGCGCATCAATCCCGGAAATTTCCACAAGGACTTCGACGAGGCCTCAAGACAGCTCTCAAAACTGCTCGATGTATGCCGGGAAAACGGCACTGCCATCCGGATTGGCCTCAATCACGGCTCTCTCGGAGACAGAATAACCAATCTCTACGGCAATACACCGCAGGCAATGGCCGAGGCTGCAATGGAGTGGATAAACCTCTGTAAATCAAACGATTTCTACAATGTAACAATTTCGTTAAAGTCTAGTAACACTCTTGTTATGACGGAGGCGTACCGCTGTCTTTACCGAAAAATGGAGGAAAGCGGGGTAATCTTCCCTCTTCACGTCGGAGTGACCGAGGCCGGCAACGGAGATTCGGGCAGAATCAAGTCCTGCGTCGGCATTTCAGCCCTGCTTTCAGAGGGAATCGGAGACACCCTCCGCGTCTCTCTTACCGAGGATCCCGTCAATGAGATTCCGGTAGGAAAATATCTGGCTGACAGGTATGACGGAAAGCTCAGGTCATCTCTCCGCTCACTTAAAGTGGAGGGCAGGAAGGCTGAGGCCGTGTATGAATCTCCAAGCCGTGAAAGGCTGCTTCTCGATTTCTCCTGCGATTTCGGCAAGAGGCTGCTGGACAAGGAACTGGACGAGGTGAAGATTTCCGGTACATATATGTCGGAAGACGCATTGCCTGCCCCGGCTGCGGAAGGACGATGTACAATCTCCAGGACGCATTCGAGAAGGTCAAGGCCAGGACCGGCCATCTGAAGAACATTGTCATAGCGGTGATGGGCTGCATTGTCAATGGTCCCGGCGAAATGGCAGATGCCGACTGGGGCTATGTCGGCGAGGGCAACGGGAAGGTCTCAATCTACCACGGCAAGGAGCCGGTTCTCCGTCACGTTCCAGAGGAGGAGGCAGTTGACCGCCTGGTTGAGCTGATTGAGAGCAATATTGAATAGAGACTGTCCCGTTCGGGACCCGTAGTCACCCGTGACTCCGTAAACGGGAGGGACCCACAAGCGCAGCGCAGTGGGAGGGATGAGCCGAAGGCGAAGGTCACCGAACGGGACAGTCTCTATCTGAAGGATTGAGCGTCAATGCTGGAACCCCTTGGCCAGGCCGCCCTCGCTGGTCTCCTTGTAAAGCGAAGGGATATCATGTCCGGTCTGCCTGAGGACTTCAACGACCTTGTCGAACGAGACGCGATGCTTTCCGTCCGAGAACGCCGCATAGAGATTGGCATCCAGAGCCCGGGTGGCGGCAAAAGCATTCCTCTCGATGCATGGAATCTGAACCAGCCCGCATACAGGATCGCAGGTCATGCCCAGATGGTGTTCCAATGCCATCTCTGCAGAATACTCTATCTGTGAAGGACTT
>SFPH01000193.1 GCA_004552115.1 Bacteroidales bacterium | reverse complement strand
TTCAATGCCCTGCTGGTCGAACACTTCCTTGATACGCTGCATCACCAGAAAATAGACATCCCAATAGTCCGCAGGCTTCAATGCAGGTTTTTTCCTGACGACGGCACTGGTATTCTGAATATTCATTGCATCGGAATACAATCTGACCTCGGAAATCTTATTCAGATCTGAAGCAGTAATTATTTTTCCGATTACTTGGCTGAAAATGATTATATTTGCAAAATGTAACAAACCCTAAAACAAAATGGAATCGAAATTCATAAAATACGTGGGGACTGATGACCTCAGGGATTTTCTCTTTGAAAATCAATGGACTCTGCCTGAAGGAGTCGCATACAACTCCTATGTGGTAGCAGATGAAAAGACAGCGCTCATTGACACGGCCGCAGCAGCATTCGGTGACAAGTTCATTGGGGAAGTAAAGAGGGCAACCGGAGGAAAACCGGTGGATTATCTCATCATAAACCACATGGAGCCGGACCATTCCGCCCTGATCTCTCTCGCCAGGAAAAACTGGCCGGATATGACAATAGTCACCAATGCCAAGGCCGTACCGATGGTGGCCGGATATCACGGAATCACAGATAACATATTGATAGTGAAAGAGAACGATACCCTTGACCTGGGGCATTGTTCTCTTGTTTTCAAAATGACCCCGATGGTCCACTGGCCGGAGACAATGATGACATATCTGCCTGAGGAAGAGACACTTTTCTCCGGAGACGCATTCGGCTGCTTCGGCGCCCAGAAAGGCAGGGGAGAAGACCATTTCGAAGAATTCAGGGACGAGATGGTGAGATATTACGCCAGCATCGTCGGAAAATACGGCCAGACGGTCCAGGCTGCGATGAAAAAGCTCGCAGGCGTGCCTGTATCAAGGATCTGCAGCACTCACGGCCCTGTCTGGGAGAAGGACATACCGAAAGTCCTGGACATCTATGACAGAATGAGCCGATACCAGACCGCAAAGGGAGTCTGCATCGTATATGGCTCAATGTACGGCAATACGGCCGAGGCCGCCAAAGCCATCTACGATGAATGCGGGGCAAGGGGCATCAAATGCGCCATCCACGACGCCGTCACGGAGAATCCTTCATTCATATACAAGGACATATTCGAATATGACACGCTCGTTTGCGGCGCACCTACGTACAACAATGACATTTTCCCGGCCGTCGCGCACATTCTCAAAGGCGTCGCGGCCAGAATGATCAAAAATCACAGATTCGCCGCATTCGGCTCCTACACCTGGATCGGCGGCAGCGTCAAGCTGATGAATCTGATGGCGGAATCTGCCGGGCTTGATGTACTTGGTGAAGGAATGCCGTTCAAGCAGGCATTCTCCCAGGCCAAACCTGACATCAAGGCGTTTGTGGACATCCTCGAAGCATAGACTCCCCTTGTAAAAGACTTGTTACACAATTTATATTATGTTAAGTTAGACTATGGTCCTCACATTCCTCACCCTACTCGGAGCCGTCGGCCTCTTCCTTTACGGAATGAATCTGCTCAGCAACGGAATCCTGAAACTGACCGGTGACAGATTCACCACCTGGCATGGCGGCAATAGCCGAATCCTCCAGCGCCGCGACCGTGGCAATCGTCAGCTTCGCAAACGCCGGAGCGATAACCCTCGCCCAGGCAATCCTGATGATAATGGGTGCCAATATCGGAGCTACCTTAACCGCCTGGTTCATAGCTGTTTTCGGATTCAGTCTAGGAATCGGGACCATATCCTACCCTTTCATTGCCCTCGGCTTCGTCCTCCTTATGATGAAAGGGAAAAAGAGGAAAATCGCAGGCGAATCCATATTGGGCTTCGCATTCATCTTCCTCGGAATGTCCTATATGATGAACAATTTCCCGGCAGCAGGCGAAATGACGGGAATCAAGGCCGCATTCGACAGCTTCACCAGCAACGGATTCCTTACAATACTCCTCTTCATGGCCGCAGGATGCATCCTCGCGTTCGCCTGCCAGAGCACAGGTGCGATAACACTCACAATGGTAATCGCCTCCTGCGGATGGATCAGCTTCGACATGGCCGCCGCAAT
This sequence comes from Bacteroidales bacterium, assembly GCA_004552115.1. The sequence goes on along the minus strand of SFPH01000193.1, from coordinate 2,394 downwards.
GGTGATGGGTGAAAACATCGGTACCACCATAACCGCCAACCTCGCAGCCTCCGAAGCCAATCTTCAGGCCAAGAGAGCGGCCCTTGTACATACACTTTTCAACCTCATCGGCGCCATTCTCATTATACTGACATTCAAGCCATTCCTTAAACTGATAGGCCTGATGGTCACCGGACTTGGACTGGACAATCCTTATCTTGGATCGCTTTCTTCAGGAAGAGAAGCCGTCCTTTCGGGAGTCTATGGGATAGCCATTTTCCATACCATGTTCAATTTCCTGAACACCTGCGTGCTGGCCTGGTTCACAAAGCCGATCGAGAGACTGATGACTCTCCTTGTCAAGAAGCAGGAAGGCTCATCCGAGGAAGAATCCAGGCTCAAGTTCATATCAGCCCGCCATTTCAGCACCCCTGCCATCGGCATTGACCAGGCATTCAAGGAAATAGCAGGCTTCGGCGAGGAGCTGGGCAGCGGCTTCGGATATGTCAGGAAGGCATTGAACGAGAGCGACCCGGACAAATTCGAGGAATACAGGATGTCTCTCGTCCAGCTTGAGGAAATCTCGGACAAGATGGAATATCAGATAGCCGACTTCCTTAACGGGCTTACTACAGAGCCGCTTACTGACGAGGAAGCCGACGAGGTCAAGATACTTTACAGGGTCATCGGCGAGCTCGAAAGTCTCGGAGACAGCGGCGAGAACATCAGCCGCATTCTCGAACGCGAAAGAGTCCACAACCGGAAATTCGACGAAAAGGCTGTAGCCAATATCAATCTGATGATTGACGCCGTGACTGAAGCCTATGAGGTAATGGTCGCAAACCTGAAAACCGCGATTTCCGGCAATCTCAATGACATAAGCAACGCCTACGAGGCCGAGAACAAGATAAATGAGACCAGGAACAGACTCAGGAACGAGGGCATTGAACAGATTGGCCAGCAGACAGGCAACTACCAGTCTCTCAACTACTTCCTCGACATTATCTCTGAGCTTGAGGCTATGGGAGACTTCATGATCAACGTATCGCAGGCAGTATCGAAACGAAAGGCCAGCTGAGCTGGTCAGACCTTTATGGAAACCTGATTGACAATGAGAAAGAAAAAGACTGACATTATCCTCGAAAACGTACTGATTGAGGGGGTTGCCGCAGAGGGAAAGGCAATAGCGAGAATCGACGGGGTTGTCCTCTTCGTCGAATACGCTGTTCCGGGAGATGTGGTCAACGTCAAGATCATCAAAAAGAAGAAAAACTATATGGAAGGCGTAATCACCTCAATGATAAAGCCTTCCGAGCAGAGAATGGAGCCTTTCTGCGAGCATTTCGGAATATGCGGAGGCTGCAAATGGCAGCATCTCCCCTACGAAATGCAGCTCCAGGCCAAACAGCAGCAGGTATATGACCAACTCGTACGGATAGGACATCTCAGCATACCTGAGATTTCTCCGATAATCCCGTCTGACAACACGAGATACTACCGCAACAAGCTGGAATTCACATTCTCCTCCAAAAGATGGATCTACGGAGACGAGGATCCGGAAAGCCTGAGTCCTGAAGAACGCTGCGGACTCGGTTTCCATGTAGGAAGATTCTTCGACAAAGTTCTGGATATCAAGCATTGCTGGCTTCAGAAGGAGCCATCCAACAGAATCAGGCTCTTCATGAAGGACTATGCCCTGAGCCACGGTCTGGAGTTCTACAACATCAGGGAAAACACAGGTTTTCTCCGCAACATGGTGGTAAGGAGCAACACTGCCGGAGACATAATGCTGACAGTGGTTTTCGCCTTTGAGGACCACTCGCTGATGGATCCTTTCCTCTCGTCCATATATGAAGCATTTCCGGAGATAAAATCACTTTACTACGTAATAAACAGTAAGTTAAACGATTCAATTTCCGATCAGGAATGCATCCTCTTCAAGGGAGAGGACGCTATCTGGGAAAGAATGGAGAATCTCAGATTCAAGATTGGTCCGAAATCATTCTACCAGACAAACAGCGAGCAGGCCTACAAGCTTTACTCGGCGGCACGGAATCTGGCGGCATTGGAAGGCGGCGAGGTGGTTTACGACCTCTACACCGGAACAGGAACCATAGCGCAGTTCGTTTCCGCCAAAGCCTCGAAGGTAATAGGCATCGAGTATGTAAAGGAAGCAATTGACGACGCCAACGTCAATGCGGAGGCCAACGGAATCACCAACTGCAGCTTCTATGCGGGCGATATGAAGGACGTGCTTACTTCCGACTTCATTAAGGAAAACGGCACGCCTGAGGTAATGATAATTGACCCTCCAAGGGCAGGAATGCATCCTGACGTGGTCAAGACCATACTTGAGGCAGCCCCGCAGCTGGGCGCGGATCTGGCCCGGAAGTACAAGGAGAATCCCGTCATCGT